>NZ_JAUBTB010000034.1:0-75070 GCF_036704965.1 Microcoleus sp. F10-B2
CTATGCAATCATTTGAGGTTTTGGCAATTCTGAATTTCTTTGAAATGAAATCTGCTTGAATATCTGCGGAATGTGGGATTTATTGCAAAGTCCGGGCCCCTACACCGTGTTAGCACCAACTGACGACGCCTTTGCCAAAATTCCTAGGAACACTATTGCCTCTTGGCTGGAAGACATACCAAAGCTCAAGAAAATTCTCACCTATCACATTTTGTTTGGCGAGGTACTAACTGAGAACTTGCTTGAGTTAAGTTCTGCTGAAACAGTGGAAGGTTCTGTGGTGGGAATTGAGACTTCTGAGGGCATTAAAGTTAATGATGCTAAAGTTCTCACTCCCGATATTCTTGCCGACAATGGCGTCATCCATATCATTGATGCGGTGCTCGTACCCGCAATGGTTGCAGCATAACTAAACTTGTGTTATCACGTATAAATATAGGGTCTTCAATGCGCACCTGACGGTTGTAAATATCGGGTGCGCACCTTACCTCAAGTTTAAACTAATTATCCGAACCTAAAATCAATCCCGATCGCGCCGGCAGCATCAATTCTAAATGCCGAGTTTCCCCTTCACCTTTCCAAGCAAACTCGCCTTTCCCAAACAGCAATTTCTCGTGAGGAGATTTCAAATTAGCTGCCTCAAAGCTAATATTAGCTTCTTCTGTCGCGACATTGACAGCAACAACTATTTCCTCATCCCCCAAAATTCGGGCAAAAACGTAAACCGTTCCCTCAGCAAACAGAATTTGGTACGATCCTGTACGGAGGGCAGCGTATTTGTGACGCAAAGCTATCAACTGCTTGTGATAATCTAAAACATCAAGTTCCCAGTGACCTTGTAAGGGGAAACCGCGGCGAGAATCGGGATCTAGAGCACCGGGCAAACCAACTTCATCGCCGTAGTAAATGCTGGGAGCTCCAGGAAAAGTTAACAGCAGCAAAGTAGCTAGTTCGACGCTAGCTTTATCGCCCCCAGCAATTGACAGCAACCTAGCTGTATCGTGACTGGCCAACAAGTTAAGTTGAGTTAGCTGTATCTGCCACGGGTACAGTTCCAAAACCTGTTGAATTTTTTCGCCGTACTGTTTAGCAAAAAGCGCCGGATAGGGATGGTAAGAACGGCCTTCAATTTGAGCTAAATCTACTCTGTCGCCCGCTGCAAAAGCAATAGTCGGCGCAGCAAAAAGATAATTCATTACTCCGTCAAATTGAGTACCGTCGAGCCATTCTCTCGCATCTTCCCAGACTTCGCCGACAATGTAAGCTTCGGGATTAATTGCTTTAACTCGATCGCGAAATTCCTGCCAAAATCCCGGGCTTTTAATTTCAAAAGGAACGTCCAGCCGCCAGCCGTCGATGCCGAATTTAATCCAATATTCGGCGATTTCCATGATGTATTCTCGCACTTCTGGATTGTCGTGATTGAATTCAGGAAGTGCTCGATTCCCGTCCCAACCGGCATAGTTAGCAGGAAAATTGCCGTCGTAGGCTGATAGCGGCCAGCCTTCAATTTTAAACCAATCCAGCCAAGGAGAATGGGGGCCGTTTTCGAGGATGTCGTGAAAGAAGAAAAATCCCCGGCTGGCGTGGTTGAATACGCCGTCGAGGACAATTTTGATGTTGCGATCGTGGGCGGCGTCTAAAAGATCTTTAAAAGCTGGATTGCCGCCCAACATCGGATCGACTTGATAGTAGTCGTGGGTATGGTAGCGGTGATTGCTGGCCGACTGAAATATGGGCGTGAAGTAAATTGCGTTAATGCCTAAGTCTTGCAAGTAGTCTAGCTGTTCCATCACGCCCCACAAGTCCCCGCCTTTGTAGCCTTGGAGGGTGGGACTCTCGTGCCATTCTTCCCACATGAAGTTTTGCAGCAGGCGTTTGCGGGGCTGTTTGCTTTTGGCGAAGCGATCGGGGAATATTTGGTAGAATACCGCGTGTTTAACCCAGTCCGGCGTTTGAATTTGCATACACTTTTTTTAGCTTTTAGGGCTTAGGCTACAGCAGCAGAGGTTTCTAGGGGATCTAGCTTTTGGTAGAGAATAGACATTTTATCCAATTTTGTCGATCGACAAATTGTAAAATCTTACACAAATTTGCAGTCAATCTCAGATTGGAAACTGACTCAACCTAGAAAATCATCGTCCCGACGGGCGGCGCTTCCTGACGGCTGTAGAGTTGGACAAATTCACAGCAGTCAGGAACGCTAGTAAAAAGAACGAGCTCGAACCCAAGCAGAACAAGGACGCCAGCGGGCCCAAACAGAGCATCAGCGGGCGCGGTGCGATCGACCCGCCTTGAAAAAGAACAACAGCGCGATGAGCCTGGGTGGAGAAATTGCCAGAAGGGGGAATTAACCCAAGAAACTTGTAATTAAAAGCCCAAACCCCGAACCTTATTCTTTTGTTAAACTGCCGTTATTTATTGAAGGGTATTTTAACTCACAACTCAAAACTTTTTTAAATATCCATTATCGATTGATGGGTATTTTAACTCACAGATCGAAACTCCTAACTCCAGTCCCCCACGCACTCTCACTCTCATAAACCGGGTTTTTTAACTCTTATTGAGGGTTTGAAGAAGTATTTGGATTAAACAATCCGCTTTCTGTGTAAGCGACTCAACTCAAAACTCAAAACTCAAAACTTCCTTGCTCCCCCCCCTTGTCAAGAAGCCCTCACCATCCGACACTGTACTTGGAGAGTTAATCGACCCTAGGGAGAAAGTTCCTTGAAAAAAGTTTTAGCCATCATCCTCGGTGGCGGTGTAGGCACCCGCCTTTACCCCCTAACCAAACTGCGAGCCAAACCCGCAGTTCCCCTCGCAGGCAAATATCGCCTCATCGATATTCCTGTCAGCAACTGCATCAACTCGGAAATAGTCAAAATCTACGTCCTCACTCAATTCAACTCCGCATCCCTCAACCGTCACATCGCTCGAACCTACAACTTTTCCGGCTTCACCGACGGATTTGCCGAGGTACTCGCCGCCCAGCAAACTCAGGAAAACCCCAACTGGTTTCAAGGGACAGCCGACGCAGTTCGCCAATATCTGTGGCTGCTAGAAGAGTGGGACGTTGACGAATACTTGATTCTTTCGGGCGACCACCTCTACCGCATGGACTACCAGAAGTTTGTGCAGAGACACCGCGAAACCAACGCCGATATCACCCTCTCAGTTTTGCCAATGGACGAGAAGCGGGCCTCGGATTTTGGTTTGATGAAAATCGACGACAGCGGCCGCATTGTTTCTTTCAGCGAAAAGCCCAAAGGCGATGCGCTCAAACAAATGCAGGTGGATACTACTAAACTGGGATTGACAGCGCAGCAGGCTAAGGACAGTCCTTACATTGCTTCGATGGGCATTTACGTCTTCAAAAAAGAAGTTCTGATTAAACTGCTGAAAGAATCTCCAACCCAAACTGATTTTGGTAAAGAGATTATTCCGAATTCTGCAAAAGACCACAACGTTCAAGCTTATTTGTTTGACGATTACTGGGAAGATATCGGAACTATTGAGGCTTTTTACGATGCTAACTTGGCGCTGACAAAACAGCCTCAGCCTCCTTTCAGTTTCTACGATGAAAAGGCTCCGATTTACACTCGCCCGCGTTTCTTGCCCCCGACTAAGCTTTTAGATACTCACGTGACGGAATCGATTATTGCTGAAGGCTGCATTCTCAAAAAGTGTCGGATCGACCATTCTGTGTTGGGAGTTCGATCGCGCATTGAAGCTGGATGTACGATTCAAGATACCCTAGTCATGGGTGCTGACTTTTACGAACCCGACGCCGAACGGCATTCGAGTTTGGACAACGGCGGCGTCGCCCTCGGTATCGGTGCAAATACTACAATTCGCCGCGCGATTGTGGATAAAAATGCCCGCATCGGCCACAACGTTCAAATAATTAATAAAGACCGAGTGGAAGAAGCCAACCGCGAAAGCCAAGGTTTTTATATCCGCAGCGGCATTGTCGTAGTCCTGAAAAACGCCACGATTCCTGATGGAACTATCATTTAGTTATTAGTCATTAGTCATTAGTCGTCAGTCATTAGTTTTTTAAGTTAAAATCTGTTACCTTTAAGCAAGTGACTGATGATAAATAAGTAAATTAGTGACAGATTACCAATGACCGATGACTGATGACTGATGACGAAATTATTTTTTTTTTTGATTGTTAATTCCAACCGCTGATGCGAGGTTGTCCAAATACTTGCCTTGATTCAAAGCGTCGCGCATTATTAATAAGGGACAGTCTCTGTTAGTGTCTGCCGCGATACAGATAGGTGCGATCGCCGGTGTCGGGCGAATAGCTTCTGATTCTTGTATTTGCGCTGGTAGCACGACTGACAAATGCGCTGCCCGTTTCTGAGTACAACAGAACTCTCGGAACTATCTTTCCACTCGTCGCAGCAGCCGCAAGGCCAACTTAGCAAATAATTCATAATGTTAGCACCCTCGTGGCGTTAAAACCTGATCGCTTTTTACTATCCTATCTCATATTTTTAGATAAGTGTGTGATGTAGTTAACAGACAGCGGAAAGATTATGTTATATTACTTTGACTTAAATCTATTCAGAAGTGGTAAAAATAAGACTGTATAGGCTCAGTCTGGGGTGAGGAAAAAAGATATCGAAAAGTTGGCAAATGACTGCGGACTTTAGGGTATAATACTGTCACAATTAAGGCACCAGATTCGACCGGACTTGCTGATGAGAACGTGCTAATATTGGCATCGGGTGAAAAGCTCCTATCGAGAAATTCGATCGCACATTCAGAAAAAAAAGCTCGATCGTCCGCACCAGTCAACCAGACGGGTATTCGCGCCAGCAACCGCAGCAGCTTTCCCCTCCTCGCTTCAACACGGCTGCCGCCCAAAGCTCTCGCCGCCTCCGGAAAGCCCGAAGGCGCACAACTCCTCAAAACATATCGCGGCTGTGAGTTTCACCGTCTAAAAGCTCAAAGGTAGAGCAACCGCCTACAGGCTTAGGACGTTCTTAATCGATCGAACCATTGTTTTTCTGGTTGAATGCCTTTTGCTGCGGCTGCTGCGCCTGCCTTCAGGATCGGAGAGCTTTCGGCATAAGTGCCCAATGCTATAAAATCTCAAACAACAGCAGCGGGGTGAGGAAATTGCGATCGTCGCGCAAGCAACAACCGAACTCGATCGAGTCCAAACCTTTGATAACCTATAATTTGAATGAGATGCCGCAGGCACTTTTACCCCTGGCTTCAAACTAATTCGCCATCGGGCTGCTAATTTGGGATTAATTCTTTCTAACAACTAACAACTAACAACTAACAACTAATAAAGAGGGGATTGCTTAATGGCTGCAACAGATTTTAAAGACTATTACGCTATTTTGGGACTCAACAAAACTGCCAGTTCTGACGAAATTAAAAAGACTTTTCGCAAACTAGCCCGGAAATATCACCCCGACATGAACCCCGGGAACAAAGAAGCCGAAGCTCGTTTTAAAGAAGTAAACGAAGCTTACGAAGTGCTATCAGACCCAGAAAAACGCAAGAAATACGACCAATACGGTCAATACTGGAAGCAAGCGGCTGCAACTCCCGGCGGATGGCCGGGCGGGGGCGGTACTGCGGTAGATTTTGGCGGGGTTGACTTCAGCCAGTACAGCAGTTTTGACGAATTTATCAATGCCTTGCTCGGCCGCGCAGGTAGCCCTGGTGCTAGTGTTGGCCGCAACGGCAAGTGGAATTACAGCAACTACCGCGCCGGCGGGCCCACCGGTTTTGGCGGATTTGAAGATTTCGTCGGGTACGACAACCGCACCGCAGGAAGCTCTCTCGACACCGAGGTGGTGATTTCCCTGACTTTGGGGGAAGCATTTCGCGGCACTTCCAAGCGAGTCGCTACGGGCGAAGTTTCGATTCCTGCGGGAGTGAAAACCGGCAGTAAAATTCGGGTAAAAGGCAAAGGTCAAGTTGACCCTTACACCAAGCAGCAGGGAGATTTGTACCTAAAACTAGAAGTTTTGCCTCACGCTTTCTTCCAATTTGAGGGAGAGAATTTGGTCTGCGAAGTGCCTATAACTCCAGACGAAGCGGTGTTGGGAGCTTCAATTGAAGTGCCGGCACCAGAAGGTATGATAACTGTAAAATTTCCAGCCGGGATGCGATCGGGTCAATCTTTGCGGTTGCGGGGCAAAGGATGGCCGAAACCGAAGAAAGACGAGCGGACTGATTTGTTAGTAAAAATTGCGATCGTGCCACCGAAAGAAATTAGCACTGTAGAACGCGAATGCTACGAGAAAATTAAAGCAAATCGCACTTTTAATCCCCGGAGCAATTTAAACCAAGCGCTAATTTAAACAAACTTGCAGTACCCGTACCAAACAAAATCACCAAGGAAAGTGAATCATCCCTCGGGTTGAGGCGGGTTTACAAATATCTTAGAGCTGAAGTCATCGATATTGGTGAACCCGCGCCCGAGCGGATTTAGCTCGATCGACCTATTCATAATTGAGCGTTCCACTTTCTCAAGACTCTTCGCTAGCTTTTAGCTGACTGGGTTGGCGACCTTGTTTGATGTTGATGCTAATGTTTTTAGCTCCTTTCTTTTCCAAGTCTGTGATGTAGCCGCTCGTGTTATTAGAAGCTTCATCCTTGCTGTCGTAGGGGCCAAAGTAATAGGTGTGCTTGGGCGAATCTGTGTCAACTTCCACCCACCACTCGCGACCTCTACCGCTGGCCATCGGTTGAGTCAGTATCGAAACCGCCGCCAGGAACATACCTAACATATAAAGTTCAAACATAATTCACCTCTGCAACAAGTTAAGTAGTGTTTACTCTTCTCAACTTATCCGGGCAAATAACTCGATCGGCTCGTCCTCAGTGCTGATTTGACGCAGTAATTTTTGAGATTTGCTGCTGGCTGCCATCAGCATTTCGGTGGAGAAGAGTTTTAGGCTGGGCGGCTCTAAGTCCCTGTTACACATACAAAGTCCGCAAGGCAAGGACTAGGAGAAGAGCAAAACCTAAGTGCCAAATAGTTTGCTAAACTTATCCACAGTTAACTACCGAGAGAGAGTTTATGTGGAAAGTAGCAGAGTTTGCGAAATTAGTGGGAGTCTCAGGTTCTACCCTACGTCGCTGGGAAAGCGAGAACAAACTAATCCCTGATAGGACACTAGGCAACCAGCGCATTTATTCAGAGAGTCACTTCAATATTGCCCGCAACTTAAAAACCGGGAAAAAGGCAGCCAATCGGGTCGTCATATACTGTCGAGTCTCATCCGCTGGACAAAAACAAGACTTACTTCGCCAAGTGCAGGCTATGGAACAGTTTTGCTTGGCGCAAGGTGTTGCGATTACAGATTCCATTCAGGAAATTGGGGGCGGACTTAACTTCAAGCGTCCCAAGTTCCTGCAAATCGTACAGTGGGCGATGCTTGGCGAAGTTAAATTGCTGTATGTTGCCCACAAAGATCGGCTGTGCCGATTCGGTTTTGAATTGGTCGAGCAAATCTTGCAGTGGAATGGCGGGACGGTGATCGTCGCCAACGCGGAAAGCCTGTCACCGTATGAAGAATTGACTCAAGACTTGCTTTGGATAATTCACTGTTTTTCTTCTCGACTTTACGGACTGCGGAAATACAAAGCAAAACTTAAGAATATTGTAGAGGGTGTCGATCCTTGCACAGATTCCGCTATACTTAATCAAACAAAGGACTCCAAGTAAGTTTAACTATGTTTGCTGTAAAGCGAGCGCTCAAACTAAATAATATTGAAGCGACCTTGATGGCAAAGCACGCAGGATTCCGACGTGTAGTATTTAACTTTGGGTTAAGTTTGCGGACTCAAATGTATGGGGAAGGGCTGTTTACAGACTCAAAGGTGATTAACGAAATTAAAAAAGTTCTCACTAATTACGTCAAAAAGCAGCCTGAATTCGCTTGGATGAACCAATTGTCTAGCCGAGTTTACCAAAACGCTTTGATTGACTTGAAGGATGCGTTTAGCCGATATCGTTCTGGTTCTTCAGGTCATCCAAAATTCGCCAGTCGTCGAGACGGTCAATCTTTTACGGTTGATTCATCTAACGGCAAAGTTCTGTTAAACGCTGGCAACACTGTTAAGATTCCTACTCTGGGAACTTTTCGGCTTTACGAAGCCCTAGATTGTAGTTTTATTTCTCAAACTTTCACGATTTCAAAAGAAGGGAATCGCTGGTTTGTTTCTTTCTGCGTTGATGCAGAACGCCTCCCGGTTCAGCAGTCTGAAAGTTCTGTGGGAATCGATGTCGGCATCAAGTCATTTGCTACTCTGTCAACCCAGCAATATTTTGATGCAGCGAAGCCGTTAAAGCAAGCGAAAACCAAGCTTGCTACTTTACAGCGCCAAGCATCAAAGCAGGTAAAAGGCTCTCGAAATCAGCGTAAAACTTACAATAAAATTAGCCGAGTCCATGTAAAAATAGCTCGTATTCGCCTAGACTTCCTTCACAAATTGACAACTTATTTAGCTCAAACTTTTAAGTTAATTAAGATTGAAAATTTGAAGGTCAAAGGAATGATGGCAAATCACAAGTTAGCTGGAGCAATATCTGACCTTGGGTTTTATGAATTCAAACGTCAACTCGACTATAAATGTCAAATGTATGGAGCTAACTTGGTATTGGTAGACCAGTGGTTTCCTAGTACCAAAACTTGCTCAAACTGTGGCACTAAAAAAGATATGCCACTAAGCATACGGACTTTTGACTGTCCTGTTTGTGGCATATCTTTGGATCGCGATTGGAACGCCAGCATTAACATTTTAAAGTGGGAACCCTTGGCTTGAGGGGGATAGCCTACTTATCTTGGGATAGCCGACTACCCAACAGCGTAGGAAGTAAACTCGTAATTGTATCTAAAGGTGGCTTTAGATAGGTTTAGGTAAGTTTTACAAAGCAGCGTGTTTATATTTTTGTTGAGGTTTGAGTTAACTCAAAACTCAAAGTCATTAAATCGTCAAACTTTCTGAGACTTCATCTTCACAAATTGTGAGATCCGAAGGCTGACACCGTTTGATGCGGATGCTAATCCTTTTGGCTCCCTCGCTTTCCAAGTCTTCGATGTAGCCTGGAGTATTGCTGGATGCTTCTTTGTCGGTGTCGAAGGGGCCAAAATAGTAGGTACAGTGGGGCAAATCGGTGACAATTTCTACCCACCATTTCTCAGACCGGCGGTGGCCCGGCCCCGCAAACACGGACAAGACTGCGACGTAGATACAAAATAAATAAAATCCGAGCATCTTTATTCTTGAGGGTGATTTAATTTATTATTTAAATGTATCAAAATAATTTGTCTGAGCGAATCAACCTCAGTGCTGATTTTGCGTCGATCGACTTTAGATGTGAGATTTGAGATCTTAGATTTTTCCTCCTATCTAATATCTAGTCCGATCGATTGACCGTAATATCCCGGCCGGGCGGGTTTTTGAGATTTGAGATTGTTGGCAGATATTTTTGGTGAACCCGCCCCTACCTGATTTCGGGCGAAGCGAAGCGGAGGGAATCGACCGGACTAGATATAACATCTAAAGCAAAACCCGCCGGTGCGGGTTGTTTGCTAACTGAAAAATTCTGTTTTTCCGAACTAGAGGGCTGGGCCAACCTCAGCAGGCTGAGGTTTAGCGCTTACCTTTGGGGAACTGTTCGATACCAGCCCAACCGTAGAAAACCAGCTCGTCGTTCTGAACTCGGCAGCGGTCTACTCGCAGTTGAGTGCCATCTAAGGCAAATTTGTCTAAGTCTAGCAAGTTATTTACGTGGCCAATGATAGCTTGACCCAAGTCTACTGCTTGCCCGTCACCGCCGTAAGTAACGCTGACAAATTGGATTTTGCGTCGGTCTTCTACTTGCAACTGAGCTGTAATATCTATGTTGACGGGTTCGCTGGCATCGCCTACGGTAATTTCGGACTGAAGCCGAATTGATTTGTCGGCTCCGAAGCTGACTTCTGTGTTTTGAAAGTGCAGAGATTGCTCTTGGTACTTCAGTTTCTGGAGTTTTTCAACTACAAAAGGTGTATTGAATGAGGTGGTTAAATCCGATCGACTTAAAACTACTCGCATATTTGCCTGGGTAGGCTGCCGCAATTTGACTTGACCTGCAAAAATCGCCCCAAAATCAATTGAGACTGCTTGCAGGTATAGTTCCATCACTTCTATGCGCAGGCCGTTGTACATCAACATACCTTTGCCAACGAAGTCGAAACCGTCGATGCTTCCCTGCAAGAGTTTGGCTACTGGTTCGACTCGAATGTTGGCTTCGGCCTTTTCAGAACGCTTGAATAATGCCGCGATCGCAGCTCCTGCTACTTTGCTGACAAGGCGATCGCCACTTTGACCTTGAAAGGATGTACCGCTAAACAAAGCTGCTACCATTTATTCGTTTGCTCATCTACAGTCGCCATTATAACCTCCTATTAAGAAATGTTAAAATAGCTTGTGCTTATTCACATCATAAGCACGGATTGTTTTCGGCGTGTGCATGGAAAACAACATTTTTGATTTTTTATTTGCTCAGGGGAGTGCCTTGGAGACAAGCGCGATCGAGCAACGCTCCATCCCAAACGGTGTGTTCGATCGAGGCGCAAAGCAAATTAGCCCCCGTCAGGTTAGCGCCGCGCAGTACGGCTCCATTCAGGATCGCTTCTTCCAAGTCAGCTCCCGACAAATCAGCGCCGGACAAATTGACATTGCTCAAATCGGCAGAGTGCAAAATTGCCCGAGCCAAAGCAGCGCCGCGCAAATCGGCACCCCGAAAATCGACACCGCTCAAATCCAAATTGCCAATGGAGGTCCCTGTCAAGAAAGCACCCCCAAAACTTGCCTGGCGGACTAAAGCGTTAGCGAAGGAAGCTCCCCGCAAATCGGCATTGCGAAAATCAGCGCCGCTCAAGTCAGCGCCGCTCAAGTCAGCGCCGCGGAGGTTGGCTCGCAATACGGCCCGCTGCAAGTTAGCGCCGGCGAGATTAGCTCCACTCAAGTTGGCTTGAGACAAGTCAGCATCGGCGAGATCGGCTCCCGCTAAGTCTGTACCCGCTAAATCGGTGCCGGCCAACATCAAAATTTTGCCTTTGCGTATGGCTTCGAGGTCATTAGTCATGAGTTTTTAGTCATCAGTCATGAGTTTTTAGTCATTAGTAGAGCGGTAGGGTGCGCACCGCGCACAGAGAGGCTGCGACTTCCACCAAGAGCGGTAGGGTGCGCACCGCGCACAGAGAGCTGATTTTTCTAGTGTTGGAAAGGATTTGTGCCCGAGTCCTAAATGCCCGATACTTCGGCTACCCTCTGTACAAGTTCCCAATTACCAATTACCGATCGCCCATTACCCATCCAGTTATTTTATAATGCCGGAGCGGCTGCGGTCGTGCGATCGCCCAAATCCTCCAACCATACATTCGGCAGTTGGCTCGGGCGGTTCGGTAACTCCATCAAACCCATTTCTGCCAGCCTGACGACGTTGCTGAGAGTTTCCACCAAAGCCGGATCGAAGCGAATGCCGCACTGTTGCCGGCACTCTTCCAAAGCTTCGCTCAAACTCAAAGCCGGACGATCGCCGCGCGGTTGAGTCAATTCTTGAAAATAAGCGACCAGCCCCAAAATCCGCGAAGCAACGGGTATCGATTCGCCTCGCAAACCCTCTGGCCTGCCGCTGCCGTCCCAATATTCGAGTTTGTGCTTGACAATTTCCGCAACTGGTGCTAACTCTGGCATTGCTTGCAGCAGTTGGGAACCGATGAAACTGCGATCGCGCCAAAATGATAGCGTTGCTTGGTCGAAAGCATCGGGAGTGCGATCGAACACCTCATTCGGGGCCGAAACTAAGCCGACTCGAAACAGCAATCCGGCCAGCCGCAGCCTGCGCAACTGCAAAGCTGGCAAATCCAGCAGTTGACCCAAAGTTTCCGACAAAGCCGCCACCTGCAAAGACGCTGTAGGATTTGAGGTATCCCGTTCGTCCACGCGCTGGGCCATCCGCAGAAAAGCTTGAAGTTTGTTAGCGTTCAAATTGCGGCTGATACGCAAAGCTTGACCTTCCAATTCCCACAATTCGCGGGTTTGGCGGTTAATTGCCACCATTTGCTGCTGAGAACTTTGCAGGTAAGTGACTATCCGCGATACCACGCCGCTAATGTCTGCCAAGGGCGGGCCAATGGTAGCCTGAATTTCGCGGTACATTTCCAGCAAATTGTCGGCCAGGGGAGAGTTGTAATGTCGCGTCTGTTCTATAAAAATTTCTGCTGCCGCCGACACTAAAGACTGGTCAAACGACCACAAACCGTAAAACTTTCGTTCTGTATCTACTTCTGGCTTGCCCTGAGGCAAGTATTCCTGGTCTGAAAGTTCGCGACAAAGCACCATTGCTTTGTATGTCGGGGCGAGGATGATTAAATTCCATTCTTGGATTAAAGGGTCGTTTTCATCGAGATTTATTAAAGATACGTTTTCTAATTGCCCGGTTTTGTGGGTAGCGAAACCGCTGTCGGCGACTGCACCTATGACAACGCACCGAGAGGCATTAGCAATATCTAGGTAGCGATCTGCTTCCTGTAAATACCATTTTCCCTGCTGAAACGTCACCAAAACTAGGGGTTTGAGTTCGATATCGTCCCCGCCGCTAGTTTGCAAAATGTGGTCTTCTAGGGCGTGACACAGGGCTACTAGGGTGTTTTTGAAGTATACCCCGTAGCTAGAAGGCAGTTTTCCGTCGGGAAGTGTAGCTTGTAGTCTAGCGAGAGTTGATTCTGAATTCATTGCAAAAAGCGGTGCCGGCTCTTACTTATTGTAGCGGGCGATCGAACTTCTCGAAAAGACTTTGGGCAAAAATCCGAGTTTTTGAGTTTTCACCGCTTCGCAACCGACTCAACTTAGGGTGCGCACCTTACTAATTTTAGCCATTTTCTGGAAACCCTCTGTCTTTGGCTGAGTTTTTTTAAGACGAGAAACCTGCCGACAGGAAGACGCTAACTTTATTAAGTATTAACTACTATTTCTTAAACAATATTATTAGGAATTCTGAGCGTGCTTCAACAAAATAGAAGTTTAGGGGAACAGGCGATCGACAAAGTGGCCGAGATTGCTATTGCTAGAAAATTAGACAAATCGGAAACTTTGTCTGTGACAGTTAACACCGATCCTGGCCAGCTAGCCCGGGGAGAAGTAGAGGCCGTTGCCGTTGAGGGCAAAGGATTGGTAATGCAGCAAGACTTGCGGGTGGAAGAATTGCAAATTCACGTCAGCGATATTGCTGTCAATCCCCTGACCGCTATGTTTGGCAAAATTGAACTGAACGGGCCTGCCTTCGGTGGGGCGCGCGCAGTTTTAACAGAAAGCGATGTCAACCGCGCTTTTAATTCCGAATACATCAGCAGGAAACTGAAAAACTTAAAAGTTACTGTTGACGGACAACTGCGGACAATAGATGTTAAAACTATTGAGTGCCAATTGCTAACCGGAAAAATCGCTTTAAATGCTGAGGTATTGGTGCGGGAAACTGCCTCCACGGAAAAGATTTATTTTACAGCAAAACCTCTGATCGCAGCGGGCGGTTGGGCAATTTCTCTTCAGGATGTCGAGTATCCCGAAAACAAGGAATTTTCGCCTGAGTTAACTGAAGCTTTGGCAGACAAAGCTGGTGAAGTTTTAAACTTGCGAAATTTTGAAATTGAGGGAATGTCCCTGCGAATTCAGCAGCTAAATGTGGAAGCTGGTTTGCTGACTTTGCAAGCTGAAGCGAAAGTCGAAGAATTCCCAAATTAGCAGTAGCGTTCTCAGCTTAGTAGCTGGTAGGGTAGGTCAATTGATTTGAGATTTGAGATTTGAGATTTGAGATTTACTCTCCAGATGAATCTGGAATCTTGAACCTGAGTCTAAAATTTTTATATTTCCACGGCAGGAGTCGTTCGCAAGTATCCGTTTTTGGCCGCAGTCAAAAACAGAAAAGCTTTTGTCATCAAGCAATTATTGGAACGCACCCGAAGACTGCGCTTTGAAACTACCTCCGCCCTTTTCTTCTGCGTCGGGTACGCGAGTTTCTCAACCGAACTTTATCTAGAAACCCGGTTTTTCTCCCGGGTTTCTAGATACCGGCGTGTTAGTCCTACCAAAAATAATCTCTCGAAGGCGATCGCACTTTTTAAATCCATCTAAAGTTATAAAAAAATAGATAGCCATATCCGGCAAAGTATCACCGCCGTTAGAGGCAGCTATGGGGAGTTTATTTTTACTCTTGACAAGTAGTAGAAAAACTTTGGAAAAATTTTGTGAACACTGTAACTGCTTTTTTTAAAAGACTGCGTATCGGTCAATTTTTGACTGTATTTATGGCAGGTGTGCTGCTGTTTACCAGCACCGCTTGCAATTCGGGCGATGTTCGAGGTGCTCGGCCTGAGAATCCTCCCGTTCAAGCTGGAGGAATGAATAACCCCCACAAGGCTGGCGGTGATGGATACACGAATTATCAAATGTCTACCGATCCTAAAGTCAATCAATCGCCTGCTAAAGCCGAAAAGAATCGGGCTGATTTGTCGATCGCAGGCGATCGTCTCCTGGCCTGAACTAACGCTCAATCTAATTGCTCAAAGCTGCTCGATCCGGGCTCTGCACCGATGGAAACTGAAAAGTTTGACCCCGCACTCGGGGGAGATAGAGCTCTCTTAGAAGCGCCAGACGGACGGCCGACTCAGGCTCAACCCTTATTCGATCGCAGCGAGCCCGATGCCAATATTTTAGAGAGAGGAGGCGCCGCCTTTAAGGATGCTTCTGCTTTCCTGAAAGATAGCGCTGAAGATGCCAAGGAAAGCTCGGTTACGCCACTCAATCCGCTGCAAAAATAAGCAAGCACAACTGGCGCGGAATAGCCAATTTGTAGGGGCTTTTTCTGAATAGTTCCTACACAATATTCACAAGACTTACCCAGAACTTCTATATCAGTCTTAGACCCAGCATCTGTAGGTGCACTGGGCGCACCTGACGCTATATGTACCGTCTCAAACTACTTTTTAGCCTTATTCTTGTATAGCAATCCTCGCATCATTTGCATAATTATTGTAGGGGCAATCCCACGCCCGGTTGCCCGATAGATAGGCGGTAGGCACTCTTAGCACTACCCCAACAAATTTATCTGAATCATTTAGGATTGCTATCTATGTGGGGTGCTTAGGGGCGCACTTGATTGTAGATTTTAGATTGGGATTTGAAATTTCTAGGACTTGTGCAAAAAATGGAAAAGCGAACCATTGAAATTGCCGCTCCGGCTGGCAATGACAAACTCGCAATGACCGAGTTTTCTCATTAATGCACAAGTCCTGCTTTTTTTCCTCTAAAGAAACTTTGTTTTATTTACGTTTCGAGTCAGAAACATCAGCAATCAAATCGTCTTTATCAACTTTCGGAACAAAATCAGGGCGTTCTTTGGATTCCCAACCGGGGGGGCGCTTGGAGTTGTACCAGGCGATCGAGCCGATCGTAACTGCGGCAACAAAGCCAACACCAAGAACTGCTATTGGAGCGGTCAAGCTGACACTTGATTCCGGCACTGGCTGCTGCATCAGCAGATCGATCGTTACTCGCTTGATGGGTGCAACAAGAACTGCCATGGGAGCGGTCAAGCTGATATCTATCATTAGGCTAAATCCTTATCTACTCTACTTTTACATTATCTTAAGTGCTAATGCCGTTTTGTTGATATATCTGAAGACAGAAAAAGTGACAGAATTGCCGTCATAATGGTTAGAGGTTGAGAATAGGAGAGCTGATTTTATGCCGTTGGGAACAATAGCATTGCTGTTGGCTGCTAGTTTCAGCCTGGGTGCTTTACCGCTAACGGGATGGGCGGTGCGAGTGTTTACCCGCCGAGATTTGAGGGCGCTGGGCACGGGGAATGTGGGCGTGTCGGCAGCTTTCGTTCACGGGGGGAAATTAGCGGGAATTGCTGCGGTGTTGGCGGAAATTGCCAGGGGTATTGTGCCGGTGTTGGCGGGGCGATTTTACTTCCCGGATGCACCGGAGATCGCGATCGCCCTGTTAATTCCGCTAGTTGCGGGCCGATATGCGATCGCCCGAGGTGGAGGGGTGACAAACGCTGTTTGGGGTCTTTTGGTATTTTCGCCGCCGGTGGCTGTTTCATCGGGCATTTGGGGGCTGCTGGTGTGGGGTTTGGCACAGCGGTGGTGGGGTGAGGGCGATCGGGCGAGACTCTTTGCTTCCCGTTGCGGGTGTCTGTGCACGCCAATTTGGGTTTGGGTGTGGCGACAATCAATACCCGAATTTTTAGCAGCAGCAGGATTAGCTGTTTTGTTAGCAGCAATTAATTTCAGTCAGGGTGATGATATGGCTTTATCTAAATCAGAGCAATTGTTGTCTCTTGATGACTCGTTAGATGCTGCAATCTGCGGCGATAAAGCGGCTAAATTGTCTCAACTGAAACGCGCCGGGTTTAATGTACCTGCGGGTTTTATATTGCCATCGAAGGAAGAAGGAAGTTCGGCAACGGATTATGTAACGGATGTAACGGATGGAAGCAAGAAGGAAGAAGTCCGACGGAAGAAGAAAGAAGGAAGAGGGGAAAAGAAAAATGCCGAGCATTTGTCAAGTATTGATGTTTTAATCCAAAATCTAAAATCCAAAATCCAAAATCGAATGATTGTGCGTTCTTCTGCTGCGGGAGAAGATGGCGATACGAGTTCCGCCGCCGGACAATATCAAACTATAGGCCCTGTTTTCACAGAAGCAGAATTGCTCGATGCAATTAATCGCTGTCGCCAGTCTTATTGGACTGCCGAAGCTGTGGCTTACCGCCGACAGCGACAATTGCCCGACACCCAAATGGCTGTATTAATTCAGCCTTATATTGATAGCCAGTTTGCGGGAGTCATGTTCAGTCGCAATCCTTTAGATGGCGGTCCCCAGGTAATTATAGAAGCTTTACCCGGAGGAGCCGAAGCTGTTGTCGGCGGACAATGTACTCCGGTTCATTTAGAAATTGATTTTAGTAAACCTGAATTATTAGACAACAAATTAAATGAACTTCAAAGTGATTCAATTATTTCTCAATCTATTATAGTAGAGTTGACGAAACAAGCGCAAGCAATTGAAGCATTTTTTCACGGAATCCCGCAGGATATTGAGTGGAGTTGGGACGGTGAAACACTTTGGATTTTGCAAAGTCGCCCAATTACTAATTTGCAGCCGTTTTGGACGCGCACTATTGCAGCAGAAGTGATTCCCGGTGCAATCCGCCCCCTAACTTGGTCGATTAATCGGCCGCTGACTTGCGGGGTTTGGGGAGAGATTTTTCAGGTGGTTTTGGGCGATCGCGCCAGTGGCTTAAACTTTAATGAAACGGCAACTTTGCTCGGTTCTCACGCCTATTTTAATGCGACTTTGTTGGGCGAAATTTTTCGGATGATGGGATTGCCAGAGCAGGGTTTGGAATTTTTGCTGAGAGGGCAAAAAATGGGCAAGCCGCCTTTGGGGAAGATTTTGCCTTCTTTGCCCGGTTTGTGGCGTTTGGTGCAGCGGGAGAGGGCGCTGAATGCAGAATTTAAGGGCGATCGTACTTCTATTTTCCTCCCGGCACTGCAAAGTTTGGAGAAGCAAGGCACGACACGGATTTTGACACGGATACACGGATTAATTATTGAGGATGAGTCAAAAGGAATATTAATGCCCAGTGCCCAATGCCCAATTCCCAATTCCCAATCCCTAATTCCCAATGCCCAATGCCCAATGCCCGATTATCAATATTTAACGGAATTGTTGGAGAGAGCGGAGCAAATTCAGGAGTGGCTGAAACCGATTACTTACTACAATATATTAGGGCCGATCGGGCTGGCTATTCGCAAAGCAATTTTTCGCGTTGATGATGACTGGCTGGCAAATGACAGCGCTCCTGAAATTGCTTCGGTGCGAGCTTTACAGCAGTTGGCTCAGAAATTGCGCCAAGCTGCTGTTTCGCAGCCTGACGAAACTGTTTCATTCGCACATTTAGCACAGATATTTGCCGAAAGTCCGGCTTTACAAGCAGAATTTAAAAAGTGGCTTGATATTTACGGATATTTGAGCGAGGTGGGAACGGATATCGCTGTTCCTACTTGGCGAGAACAGCCGGAAATTTATCAAAAGCTGCTAATAACTATGGCTCAAAAAGCCGAAACTAATTTAGTCGAAAAGCGGAAATTAGGCTTGACTTTTGGGCAGAAGTGGCGGTTAGATAAATGTCAGGAAAGAGCGATCGTCAAAAACGAAATTAGCGAAATTTACGCGCGGTTGTTGGCTCACCTGCGCTGGACTTTTTTGGAGATTGAAGCTTGCGGATTGGCAATGCAGGTGTTTCAGGAAAGCGGGGATATTTTTTATCTGGAATTTGGGGAAATTCAGCAGTGGATTCGCAGCGGCGCGAGTGTTTCTTTTCAGGATACAATTAGCCAAAGGCGCGATCGCCTGGTAGCCGATCGCGATCGTCCGATTCCCCCTGTAGTCTACGGCAATTTGCTGCCCAATTCTCAGAAAAGGGCGATCGAACTTGCAACATCGGAAACTAATATCATCCAGGGAATTCCGGCAAGTATTGGCCGTGTCGAAGGCTTTGTGAAGATTTGCCGCACCGCGAGTACAGATTTAGGAGAAAATGCGATCGCAGTAGTCCCCTACACCGATGCAGGCTGGGCACCGCTGCTATTAGGAGCAACAGCAATTATCGCCGAAGTTGGGGGCCAACTATCTCACGGAGCAATTATCGCTCGCGAGTACAAAATTCCCGCAGTTATGAATATTTCTGAAGCTACAACTCGCTTGCGAGACGGTCAAAAAGTCCGAGTAGACGGGTATCTCGGCACTGTAGAATTGCTCGAATAAACGGGAAGAAGAGTGTAAAAACTTGTTTGTAGTAACGTGAGTTTGACCGTCAGGCGATCGCCCTGGTACACTTAGAGTGCGATCGGCATTTCTCACTCATATTATGTCCGGTCGATTACCCCTAATACGGTAGGGGATCCCCTCACGAAAAATATCTGCCAATAATTGACAATCTCAAAAACCCGCCCTTTTAATCGCGGTCACTCGACCGGACATGATATCAACTGTAACTAGACTGTAAATAGTTGCATAAAAATAATGTACATCTTCAAAACCCCTGTTTCTTGGAGAAACCGGGGTTCAATAAATTTCCCAATAGTTGTTAATTATGTCTAATTAACTTCCAAGGTAATTCCTTCAGGTTTTGCTGTTCCAGTCAGAATTGCCAAAATTTGGTCAGGAGTTAACTTTGGATTCGCCTGAAGCATTAGAGCAACTACACCTGCAACATAGGGAGCAGCCATAGACGTTCCCTGCTGGAAGCCATAACCTACGTTTCCCGGCTTAATCGGAATTGTAGATAAGACTTCATGACCCGGAGCAACCACAAAATTTATTGGTATCGAACCAGCAGGATTGGAAAAAACAGTTACCTGTTTGCCTGGAAAACTTGTTACTGCTCCGACAGCTATTCCCAAATTATCCAAAGCATAAAATGCTGGAAAACCTGGTTCGCTAGGGTTGAGTTTATCCCTCTCATTTCCCGCTGACATTACCACAACAACTCCGCGTTGTCTGGCATATTCTAGGGCTTTTCGCTCTTCCGGAGTGGCAACCAGTCCGCCCAAACTCATGTTAATAACATCTGCGCCATTATTAACCGCATAGCGAATGCCATCAGCAATATTTTTATCTGTCCCACCTTTCACGCCCAACACCCTAATTGGCATAATCTGAGCATCATAAGCAACCCCATTCATTTCGTAGCTGTTATTGGGATAATTGATGTCAATTCCATTTCTTTTCGCCCCAATGATTCCTGCTACATGAGTTCCGTGAAACCCACGCTGATCGTTTGAATCTGGGGAGACAGTAGCATCGCCATCTACAAAATCCCACCCATTTACATCATCACGAACTCCGTTGAGATCGTCATCAATACCATTCCCCGGAATTTCTTTAGGATTCCGCCAGATATTGCTCTTTAAATCGGGATGACCCAAGTCAAAGCCAGTATCCAGTACCGCAACCACAACACCTTTACCCGTGTATCCTGCTTTCCAGGCTGGGGCAACATTGAGGAGGTTTAAGTCTCCTATGTTATTCAATTTAGCAGCACTGGTGAGCGGGTTAGCAGCATCCAACTGCTGTTTACCAGTGGCAGCCGCAACGGCCCCTGCTGCATCCACCAGTCCATAGCCAAACAAGCTGTTGAACTTATCTGTTGCCGGTGCAGCTAAGATGCTGAGATTGTAGGGTGTGCTGCCTACAAAAGGGTTGACTCCGAGATAATAAGTACCTGCTGATAAACCCATAAAGAAAATTTCCTCTGGATTGTTGCCTTGCTGTTGAGGAACGCCAAGAATTTCACCAAAATCAACCTTGTTGTTATTGTTGACATCCTGAAACAGCACTAAATCCGCATCTGTACCTGGATACATTCCCCGCAAGTTGACTTGAAGGTTACTGGGCTGTGGGAGATCGAATTTGTAGAGTTGTGCAGGTTGGTTTTCATTAACCAAGCCGTCTAACGAACCCTTGACTCCGCTACTGAATGGGGCAAAAGAAGTCGCTTGGTTAAGCAAGAACTGAATTGGCTTGACATTTACATTCAGGTTGTAGTTGGTGTTAGCTCCCGGTATACCCTGTTCAACGTAGATAAAGTATCTGCTCGGTACAAAAAAGCGACTTTCAATTACTTCTGGCAGACTTCCCAAATTTTGGGAGGCAGAGACTTCCTCTCGACTCAGGCTACCATCGCCATTAGCATCCCTCGCAAAGAATAAATCAGCGTCCCCGCTTAAACCGTTGAGTTCCAATGTGATACTACTGGGTGTCTCAATGGTGAAAGTGTAAATATCTTCGGTGTCGTTTTCACCTACGAAGCCATTCCGGCTAATTGGATTTTTCAGGGTACCGAGGTCTGTTGATCCTACTGCTGCTGCTTTTCGTTCGGTTTGGGGTACAAAAGATTCATTGTCGCTACCACCAATTAGCGTGTCTCCACCCAA
This sequence comes from Microcoleus sp. F10-B2, assembly GCF_036704965.1. NCBI lineage: Bacteria > Bacillati > Cyanobacteriota > Cyanophyceae > Oscillatoriales > Microcoleaceae > Microcoleus > Microcoleus sp. F10-B2. The sequence goes on from NZ_JAUBTB010000034.1 coordinate 21,039, forward strand.
ATTGCTAACCGAACTGTCTTGGCCATCAGAACCTGTAAGTATGTCGCTGCCTTGACTACCGTGCAGCGAGTCTGTTCCTTGACCTCCAACGAGGGTATTGTTCCCAAAGTTGCTAGAGATGAAGTCATCAAAGTTCCCGCCCAATAGGGCATCGTTACCGCTACCTCCTAACAGGAAATTCTGACCGCCACCACCATCGATCAATTCTGGATAGACAGAACCAATCATAGTATCATTACCTTCTAAAGCCCGCAGTCCTATGGTGAAGGGATTTAAAAGTCCTGGGGTTAGCCTGAAGTAATCAGAATTGGGAGTTAGATCTAAAAAATTACCGTCACTGCTGGAACTACTCATAATCAGATGCTCCTGGTCAGCTCAATAGGTATATCTTACTATGGAAAAAGTTTCAACCCTGAAATCGCAAAGTTTTTTAATAATACTCAAAGAAAATTCTTATGACTCAGGCAACAATCCTATGGATAGGTTGAACCCCACATTCCGCACGTTTTAACACTAATTGGGGATTTTTTGGTAAGAAATGGCTGTAATTATTTGTCTACAATTATTGCGCTGATATGTAGAAATATGATTTTTTATTAAGGAGTGTTTATTTGTTCTCAATAGCCATTAATTAGCGAGAATATGTTGGCAATTAAATTCCTAGGATGACGTTTTCTCGTCAACATATTTTTGACTATGTTAAGAAGTGCGGAATGTGGGGTATAAGCAATTAGACGAGACTGTTGGCGCATCAATAAAGGGCTTCACCCCTCACCCCCTACAAATAGTGGTTCTAGACTAAATGTCTAATTGACCATATAGCCCTTAACTACCAATAGTGAACGGAAATACTGCCTCCCAGAGATGAGGGGTAACACCCCCTGCGAATTCGCCAACAGTCTCTTAGACTTGCTACTAAATTCACCATAAAATTAGCAACGTTGCGAGGGTAGTAAGGAGTTGATTTCTGAGAAACTAAAAACCAGAGTGAGGACTTCAGTCCTCACTACAAAACTATCTGGGACTCCTACTTTCCTACACTAAGAAATTCTGGACAACATAGTTCCCCACATTTCTACCCGCACTCAAGCCATTTACGTTAGCACTCATGAAATGAATGCCTCCGTAAAGGCGACTCATGCCCGATTCGTCGGCCGCTTCGCTGAAGTTTTCAAAGGTTCGCAAAGTGTTGACAGTCCTGTCTCCCCTATCTGCAAAGCCAAAATCCGAACCCAATACAGAGGTCATAACTGCATCTGCTGCACCGCTAAAGGTACTGTGGCCCGACGTGTACTCAGGGAACGGCGGAGTAGTTATCAGCGGAGTCCATAGGGGGTCGGCTGTCGTGTTCGGGTTGTTGTCCGTGTCTGCTTGGCGGATAGCTGTCACCGGCCGCCATAAATTGTATTGGTACTTAGCATCCCAGCAGCTAATAGCTGCATCGGCGAGGGCAAAATTTAGCAGGGCGAACAAGCGGGCGGTATCTTCTAAGGATTGACCGGTGAGAGTCGCTGTTTCTTCGGCGATTTGGTTCCAGTGACCCGGAGGCGTAAACGTCCCAGCGCCGTTGGCCCAGAATTTGGCGATTGCTGTTTGGTCTGGGGTGCGCGTGAGGCTGTCACTTTTGCCGATTTCTTTGACGTAGTTAACTTCCTCTGCGTACTTGGCGCTGTCAAGGGCGGGCGGGCCGGCCGGGCGGAACTGAGAACCGCTAGTCATGGCAAAGGGAGTAACTTCTGCCCACTGTGGCGCCAGCGCGGCGGCAAGGGCGGGGGGAGTCGGCACCCAGCTACCGGGGTCGGTTTTGGGGGTGTACTGCACTACTTTCGTGATGCCGTCTGTACTCCGCGAACTGATAATTTGGTCGGCAACTTGCTGTCCGAGGGCAATCCCGTCTTGTTTGGCTTTGCCGTCGGTAATTTTAGCTAAAGACGATGCGTATGCTTCGTTGAATGTGGCTGCTTGCGCTGGGTAGACGGTGACTAAGACGCGGTGGGCGGCTGCGGCGGTGGCAGCTTCTGCTGATGTGCCTGCTGGTGCATCTATGTTGACCCGGTAAGGGCTGTATTTTTTGCTTATGGAGTTAACAGCATCGTGAATGGCTGCATGAACCATTGCCATGTTGCGGGAAGCGAGGGGAGGCGCACTGTTGCCTGTCCGCACTGCATTCAGCATGACTCCGTTCCACTCGATGACAGGGTTTGCCGATAGCTGATTTGTGAATTGGTCGCGGCTGATTGTACTGCTGTTGACTCCCGGCAAGACTGCTAAATACTCGCCCGTGAGTTTGTCTTGAATTACGGTACTGTTGCTGTTGGCGCCGATGCCTGGTTGGATGTTTAAATCTTCAAAGGTGAGACCGTCTAGCAATCGAATTTTGTCATTGCCGTTGCCGAAGTCGGCGATGTAGTCGGCAGCAGCTAGAGTTGGGCCGCCGCTGCCTTTAGCAATGCCAAATATATCATCGCCCGTGCCGCCGCTTATGGTATCGCTACCTATGCCCGCGTAGATGATGTCGTTGCCGGAATCGCCACTAATTAGGTCGCTGCCTTTGCCTCCCCAGAGGATGTCATTATCTGCACCGCCGGTGATAGTATCGTTGCCTCGATCGCCGCAGATTTTGTCTTTGCCTGCATCGCCTTCGAGAAAGTCGTCTCCGCTGTTGGCGTAAATTATGTCGTTGCCATCCAATCCGTTAAATCTGTCTGGTTGGGTGGTTCCTTCAAGATAGTCAAATTTAGGACTAGAGATGAGGGATGCCATGTTTATTTATTGGATATTTTGATTAAAGCGCAAAGGTTCGTACCGTCTGTAGATGCTTAGGTGTGTTTACCCGTTATTTAATAATATTAAACTTTCTGGTTGAGACGTAAACGCCACAACCAAGCTTTATTTAATATTTAACGGGCTTTTGATGAAGTTTTGCGCTTTGAATCTGCGTAAAAATACAGACATTAAAACTGCCTCAGATACTGCAAGGTTGTTAATTTTTCACAAAAAAACACTGTTTTTTTATATTTAGAGCAAGATACTTTTTACCAGCATAAAAGGCGCGGATTGTGTAACGGAGTACGTATATATTTATTAAGCACTCCTCAAAGCTGCGATCGGGTCGAGTTTGGCGGCTTGGCGGGCGGGGACGACGCCGAAAAAGAGGCCGACTGCACCGGATACACTGACAGCAAGGGCGATCGCCACGGGCGAAATACCAGCTTGCAAGGGCGTGAAATTACTTACAAGCAAGATACCGCCGATACCTACGCAAGTACCGACTATCCCTCCGGCGGCTGATAAAATTACAGCTTCGACAATAAATTGAAATAAGATATCTTGTTGAGATGCGCCGATCGCCTTTCTGAGCCCAATTTCCTGAGTGCGTTCGCTGACGGAAACCAGCATAATGTTCATAATCCCAATTCCGCCTACTAATAAGGAAATGCTGGCAACAGCAGTTAACATAAGTGTCAGAGCCCCGGAAATCGCACCCATTGTTGCCATTAAATCTTTCTGATTTCTGACTGTAAAGTCATCTTCGGTGGTAACTTTGTGCCGCAGTCTCAGCAAGTTTTCTACCTGAAATTGAGCAGCGTCCATTTGCAACTCATCTTTAATCGAAATAAATACCGACGTGACAGCCAAACCGTAGGGAGATTTGCGCCCGACAATGCGGTTGGCCATTGTGGCGATCGGCACTGCGGCCGAGTTATCGTAATTCGTACCAAAAGATGTGCCTTTGGATGCCAATACTCCAATTACTTTGAGGCTGACATTTTGGATACGTATCTGTTCGCCCAAGGGATTGGTATTGCCAAAAAGTTTTTCCGCTAATTCTGAACCGAGAACTACAACTTGATTACTTTGCTTAACATCTAGTTCGGTCAAAAACTGCCCTTTTGCCATTTCAAAGCTTCTGACTTCTAGAAATTCTGGAATCGTGCCAAAAATTAGAGCAGAAACATTTTTGTTGCTGTAGCGAACTATTTCGGAACTGTTAAGTTCTGCTGACACGCCTTGGACGGAGGGAACTTGAGTTGCGATCGCCTTAGCATCTTCTACTATCAGTGTTTGAGGCGCACTTGCGATCGAACTTCGCCTAGCGTTGGGAACTCCGGGTCTAACTATCAATACATTTGTACCGAGGGATTGAACTTGTCCTGCTACAAATTTTTGAGCTCCTTCTCCAATTCCAATCATGGCAATTACTGAGGCGTTGCCGACAATCATGCCGATCATTGTTAAACTGCTGCGAGTTTTGTTTGCTAGCAGCGTTTGACCGGCCATTTTTACACTTTCAATAAAATTCATACTTGGGAAATTGGGAATTGAGCATGGGGAATTGGGAATTGGTAATTGAAACCAACAAATAACTAATGACTAAGGACTTCTTAAGCACTTCTCAATGCCACAATCGGGTCTAATTTAGCAGCTTGTTTTGCAGGTACGATGCCGAAAAATAAGCCGATGCTGCCGGAAACACCGACTGCAAGTGCGATCGCCACTGGGGAAACGCTAGCTTGCAGGGGAGTAAAAGCAGCTACTAAAAGCACGCCGCCGATACCGAATCCAGTACCGATCGCCCCGCCTGCCGCTGACAAAATCACAGACTCAATCATAAACTGAATTAGGATATCTTGCTGAGAAGCTCCGATCGCCTTTCTCAATCCAATTTCTTTGGTACGTTCGGTAACAGAAACCAGCATGATATTCATAATCCCGATGCCGCCGACAAACAGCGAGATTGCCGCCACGAAAGCTAACATCATTGTCAAAGCACCAGTAATACTGCCCAAAGTATTCATTAAATCTTTCTGGTTGCGAACAGTAAAATCATCCTCCTTAGTAATTTTATGCCGCAATCTCAGCAAATTTTCTATTTGAAATTGGGCCGCTTGCATCATAGTTTCATCCTTGATGGCAACCGAAATAAACGTTACTTTTGTACCGTAGGGAGACGAGCGACCAACGATGCGATTGGCCATTGTTGTCAGCGGCAAATAAACGTTCATATCTTGATTGTCGCCAAAACTTGAGCCTTTCGCCTGCATGACACCAATCACTTGAAAACTCGAGTTTTTGATGCGAATGTATTGACCAACTGGCTGTGTATTACCAAACAATTGTTCTGCTGCTTCTGAACCTAAAGCTACTACATTTTCTTGTCTTTCTAAATCTAATTTGCTTAAAAAACGACCTTGACCAACATCAAAGCTTCTGACTGTCAGAAATTCTGGGGTAGTTCCCACAATGGAAGACGAAACGTTTTTGTTGCGGTAGGTAACGAGTTGACTGTCATTGAGAGTTGGTGCGACTTCTTGGACAGAAGCAACTTGAGATGCGATCGCCTCTGCATCTTCCACTACTAAAGTCTGGGGCGGAATCACCGGGCGGGTTTGCGCTTCAGGACTTCCAGGAATAATAAATAGCAAGTTTGATCCCAGAGAGTTAACTTGTCCCTCGATAAATGTTTGAGCTCCTTCGCCGATACCGATCATCGAAATTACCGAAGCATTGCCGATGATAATTCCTAACATCGTCAAGGTGCTGCGAAGCTTGTTTGCCATCAAAGTTGTGACAGCCATTTTGACGCTTTCAACAATATCCATAATTCGATTTTAGATTTGGGATTTTAGATTTTAGATTAGGGAATTGGGATTATTGATGTCAACTTAATATTTAAACCCATAATAAATCTCGCTTGTAGTCGAGTCTCTATCCCCCTAAATTCCCCTTAATAAGGGGGACTTTGAATACTCTTGTCCCCCCCTTATTAAGGGGTTTTAGGGGGGATATCGGGGTTGGAAAACACCCTAGAGCGATCGAGATAAATAATCCCCCATGCCCTATGCCCTATGCCCTATTTCTGATTCTTGATAATATCCTCAAGTTTTTTACCTTGAGGAAGTTCGGTAAAAACGCGATCGCCAGCTTTTGCACCCTCTAAAATCTGAATCTTGTTGCCAATAGTCGATCCAACGGTAACAGCTTTAAACTTCGGCTGTTGTTTCTCATCGGGAACTAGCACACCCGTTTGACCTTTATTAGTGACAATTGCCACCGTAGGTACAACTAAAGCATTGCTCAACTTTTGACCGACAAATCTCAAATCTACATTCATCCCCGATTGCAGCGAATCTTTGCCCGTATCAATGGCAACTCGCACTTGAAATAGCGTCACATCCCGTTCCTTAACAGCTTCCGGCGCAATTAATTTAACGCGACCTTTAAACACTTTATCTGGATAAGCATCGGCGACTATTTCAACTTCTTGACCCGGTTTAATTTGACTGATATCAGCCTCCGGGACTTTAGCCAAAACTTCCACATCTCTAGCTAAAGCCACAATCGATGTCGAAGTTGCCGAAGTAGCTTCCGATGCCGAAGTTGCGGGAGTTACAAAAGCTCCTTGAATGGCGTATCTTTGGGTAATAATTCCCGCAAAAGGAGCGCGAACTTTCGTATCTTCTAACTGCACTTCTTGAAAGCGGACTTGAGCTTGAGCTTCCTCTAATTCAGCTTGAGCTTGAGCTATTTCTTCCGGGCGAGAACCGTTTTCTTGTGCGGCCAATTGGCTTTTTGCTTCAGCAACTGCTGCTTCGGCTTTGGCGATTTCTTCTGGACGGTTGCCGTTTTCTAGCTGCGCTAATTTGCTTTTAGCTTCGGCAACTTCTGCTTCAGCTTTGGCAATTTCTTCCGATCGCGTGCCGTTTTGCAATTGGTTCAATGCTTGCTGCTCCACTTGCACAGCAGCTTGGAGTTGCTGAATTTGCGACTCCCGACTTTCTTGCAGTTGTTGCAGGCGTCTTTGAGATTCGATTAATTTAGCTTGGGCAGTGCGATTTTCTTTAATTAATTCATCCAGTTTATCTTTAGCCAGAGCACCTTCTTCCACTAGCGGTCGATTGCGTTCTACCCGTTGAGCTGTTAGTTCGGCTTGGGCTTTACTCGAGTCAATTTGCGTTTGTGCTTGGGCAATTTCTTGTTTGACACTGCCAGTTTGAGCGTCGGCTAAACGAGCTTGAGCTTGGGCTAAACGAGCTCGCGCTTGGCTGACTTCTTCCACGCGGCTGCCGGCTCGCAGTCGCTGCAAGCCTGCTTGAGTTTGCTGCAAGCGAGCTCTGGCTCCTGCAACTTCTTCCACGCGGCTGCCGGCTTGGGCTTGCGCGAGACTGGCCTCGGCTTGCTCTAAGCGCGCTCGGGCGCTGGCGATGTCTTCCGATCGATTCCCGGCTTCGATTTGGGCGAGTTTTGCTCGCACGCTGGCTTCGCGGGCTTTAGCTTGAGCTAGTTGAGCTTCTACATCGCGGCTTTCCATGCGGGCGACAATCTGTCCTGCTTCGACTTTATCGCCCTGTTCTACAAACAATTCTGCGATCCTGCCGGAACCTTTGGGGCTGAGATTCACGCGCTGTACGGGCTGCACCGTGCCGCTAGACGTGATCCGCACCGTGAGGTTTTGCGCTTCCACCGGCACTGTCATAGTGGCGATCGCATCTACTTTCGGTTGTGATCGACTTTTTGCTATATAAATAGTGGTCGGTACAGCTAGCAACCCGGCTGCAACCAACCCAATCGCCCACCGCTGCGGTTTGCGCGCCGGTTTCTTCGGAGACTGCTTTTGGGCGGTTTTGTTATCTGCAATTTTGGTCTCTGCGGCCTTGGTGTCTACAGTCTGAGTATCTTCCACCTTGACCTGAGCAGTTTCCTTTTTAGGGCTAACGATCATACCGACTCACCTAATTTAATCTCAGGATTACCTTTAAAGGTAAAATTTTTGCTGATGCTTGGCATCGTCTTTCAGACTCATCCGATCGGGTGATTTATAAAAAGTTCCCCAACCAGCACCTGTAAACAATTATAGCTAATCTTTGCAATTTATTAAAAAATGTTAAGTTTTTTCAGCCAAAAGAGGTGGATCTAAACAAAATCGCTCCTGGCTGCTGGCAAATTAAAATATATTTTAGCAGATAATATTATTTTGGGGAGCTAGGTGCCGGCTTCTCACCAGCAACAAAGGCGGATCTGGCTGCGGGCGATCGACTATAGTAGGTCATTGCCGACTCGTGATAGCGATCGCAGCGGGATCGGCCAGTGCTAAGCTCGTAACGGCACAGTATGGACACACTTATTCTCATAAACCCGGTTTCACGGGTAGCGGTGCGTAAGTCCTGAATACATATCCGCCCGGTGTCCACAACAGGTTAAAATATTTTTCAAATTCGTTAAAAATGGAAAATCAAAATAATGAATCGTCCTCAAAGCGTTACAGTTCTGGCCATCTTGCAGCTAATTAGCGGCGTATTCAGCCTCCTTGACGGCTTGTTCATCTTACTTTTTGCAGGCATTTTTGGCGGTATCGGTGCGGCTGTCGGCGGGGCGAAAGTTGGTACTGTAATCGGCAGCTTCATTGCAATTTTTGCTGCGATCAGTTTTATTTTAGGCCTCCTCTCCTTACTCTTAGCTTGGGGTTTGTTTCAACTAAAAAAATGGGCTTGGACGGGAACGTTAATTGTCCACATCATCGCCACCCTCGCGCAAATTGCCAAAATGTTGGGCAGCGGCGGTACAGCAGTCAATTTTTTAACTCTGGGTTTTGCAGTGGCTAGCATTTACTACCTGCTGCGGCCGGATGTTAAACAAGCATTTCTTGTCTGATTTCCTTATAATTAACGGTACTGAATTCTCGGATCTAAAAAAGCATAGGAAATATCAACCGCCAGATTAATCAGTACAAAAGTCACAGACACAAAAATTACTCCTCCTTGGACAATTGGGTAATCCCGCGTCAGAATACCGCTATAAATCCAAGAACCAATTCCCGGCCACGAAAAAATTGTTTCAGTCAGAATAGCGCCGCCTAAAAGAGTGCCGAACTGCAAACCGATAGTTGTGACGATCGGCAAAAACGCATTTTTCAAAGCGTGTTTCAAAATCACCCAATATTCCGGCAATCCTTTTGCCCTCGCAGTGCGAATGTAATCTTGAGAAAGCACTTCCAGCATCGCAGAACGAGTGATGCGAGCTATAATAGCTAGGGGAATAGTTCCTAAAGTCAAAGCTGGCAGGATTAAATGGGCGATCGCATCCCGCAAAGCCGCCAAATCCCACCTCAGCAAAGAATCCAAAACATAAAAACCTGTAATCGACTTAAAAACAAACCCCAAATCTACACTAATCCGCCCGCTAGGAGGCAGCCATTTCAGATAAACTGCAAACAAATAAATCAATATCAATCCCAACCAATACACTGGCAAAGATACGCCAATTAACGAACCGCTCATCGCGAGATTGTCCAGCCAGCTATTTTTCCGAACAGCCGCCAAAATCCCCGCCGGAATTCCGATAATAAGTGCCACCAACATCGCCACCACAGATAGTTCAAAAGTAGCAGGCCAGCGACTTGTAATTTCATCAATTATCGGAATTCCGCTAATAATGCTATTTCCCAAGTCAAAGCGAAGTAAACTCCATAAAAAAGCCAAATATTGCAAAGGCAAAGGCTGATTTAAACCTAATCTCGCTCTCAACATTTCCACCTGTTCGGGAGTTCCCCGTTCTCCCAAAAGCACTGTAGCTGGGTCTCCTGGTATCAAATGCAAAAAAGTAAATACTAGCAGAGTGATTCCGAAAAGGACTGGCAATAGTCCCAGCAAACGTTTGGCAATATATTGAAACATCAGTTGATCTCATTCACCTTGCAATTTTGCCAAAACCCGATCGACCGTTTCTTCTACCGTTAAATTGGTTGAATCCAGCCAGTAGCCAAGGCGAGGAGTTTCGGTACGGAGAATGCGATCGAAGGCATAAACCATTGTTTCGTTGGCATAACCGGTTTTCGTTCTTGCTGCATCGCGTGCAGCTACAACCTCTGCCTTCGGACACAGAACGATCGCGGACAACGGCACATCGTGGAAAGTGGCAAGTACCTCAGCCAGTGCCGGACCAATGATGATGTCTTGATAAACCACCGTAAAACCAGCCTGGAGATAGTGTCGCGCTGCCATTGCTGCTAGGTGATACCGCAATTGAAGCTGCTGATATGCCTCTGCTGACAAATTTAACGCCATTTCCGCCTGTCCGTTCACAATCATGCGACGAAAGATATCGCCGCGAAGGTGGACACTTTTGGGCAACCGTTCGGCAAGTGATTGGGCCACACTTGATTTTCCGGCAGCCATGTTCCCGGTAATCAAAATAATTTGTGGCTGATGATTTGCAGGTTGCTGATTGCTCTCCATACTGTTTGTTAAGGTAAATTCATGTAGAGTATGATAACCCTGGAGAGGTGTCTCGATCTAAACTCTCAATTTTTGCTTATTTCCTCAAAAGACTCCGACCCCAAAGGACTCGGAATCCAACCTTGAATATTCTTGCGTTTCCCTAAAAGCGGCTGCGAATGTACGATCGGCAAACGCACAGCTTCCATGCAAAATCTCGCTAACTTCCTCATTAGATTTGAGATTGGAGATTTGAGAACAAGAATATGAATATAAAAGTAAATTTATATAAAGTATGAGGAACTAAAGAGAAGATGTTTCGATCCACAGTGACATACTTACGCACATACTTACGCAGACATAGGCTGTTGTAAAATTGATTTTATTTGGGCTGAATCTTGCAGGCGATCGCACTAGCATTAGATAAAAACGAGCGATCGCACCTTTAACTGCAATCTACGCATTTTGTGACAGAAATTAATTTGTGAGGTGTATTATGCCTTCCTCAACAATATCAGCACGCGCGATCGCAGATGCCGTTGCAGGTACAATCCCTGAAACCACACTGACTATTGGAAAACTAGCGCCTAACTTTGAATGGCTCAAACAATTCGGCACACCCAACTACGATACATTCAGGAGCACAGCACTTGACAGTGCAGGCAATCTCTATCTGACAGGAGACACCTATCTCCCTTTGAGCGGCACCAATCCAAGTACAAATGCCTGGGTAACCAAATATGACAGCAGTGGCAGTCAGTCGTGGCTCAAGCAGTTAGGGGATAACTTGGCGACGGAAGTGACTGTGGATAGTGCTGGCAATGTTTACCTGACAGGAACCACTCCTGCCGCTTCACCGCAGCGGATTTTTAATGATTCCGACGCTTGGGTAGCTAAGTATGACAGCACCGGCAGCCAGTTGTGGCTCAAGCAGTTCGTCTTCGGAAACTCTAATGACTATCCCTCAGGCATAGCAGTGGATAGTGCTGGCAATGTCTACTTGACAGGAACAAGTGGCTATACAACTTCAGGTGGAGGTGGAGGCCCCAAAAATGCCTGGGTAGTCAAGTATGACAACAGTGGCAACCAGTTGTGGTTGAAGGGTGTCAGTGCTGGCGGCGCCACCAGCAACTCCTATGGCATAAAGGTAGACAGCAGTGGCAATGTCTATCTGACGGGCACATACTCTAGCTTTATAGGGACTTATCCACCGATTGGTGGCACCTGGGCCGCCAAGTATGACAGCAATGGCAACCAATTGTGGTTGAAGCAAGTCGGGACTGCTACATCTGCCCACCCCTCAGACTTAGCACTCGATAGTGCTGGCAATCTCTACCTGACGGGAACAACCAACGGCTCTTTGGGAGGCCCCAATGCAGACATTGGAGATATTTGGGCAAGTAAGTACGACAGCAATGGCAATCAGTTGTGGTTCAAGCAATTCGGGAGTCCTGAATATGATTTCCGCCCAAACTTAGCACTTGATAGCGCTGGCAATCTCTACCTGACGGGAGAAACCAACGGCTCTTTGGGAGGCCCCAATGCAGGCGGTCAAGATATTTGGGCAACTAAGTACGACAGCAATGGCAACCAGTTGTGGCTGAAGCAATTAGGGACTGCTGAATCTGACTCCTCCTCAGAATTAGCACTCGATAGCGCTGGTAATGTCTACCTGACAGGAGAAACCAAAGGCGCTTTGGGAGGCACCAATGCAGGCGGTCAAGATATTTGGGCAACTAAGTACGACAGCAATGGCAACCAGTTGTGGCTGAAGCAATTAGGGACTGCTGAATCTGACTCCTCCTCAGAATTAGCACTCGATAGCGCTGGCCATCTCTATCTCACGGGACAAACTAACGGCGCTTTGGGAGGTCCCAATGCAGGCGGTCAAGATATTTGGATTGCTAAACTCGGCACAATCACAGAGGTAGTCACACCAACGCTGACACCAACACCAGTACCAACACCAATACTAATATCGACGCCTACTCCCACAACAACGCCGACGCCTACTTTCACACCAACTCCTACGGCCACACCAACGCCCTCGATCGCGCCAACGCCCACTCCTGCGGCCACACCCACGCCCTCTCCGACATCAACTCCGACGCCATCTCTCACACCGACACCAACACCGTCCAACTCTTCTCCAATTATCGGTACTGATGGCGACGATATCCTTGCAGGCGATCGCAGCAACGATACCCTCAGCGGCAAACAGGGAAATGATACTCTCAGCGGTCTTGATGGCAATGATGGGATGTACGGTCATCAAGGTAATGATTTTCTCGAAGGTGGTAATGGGGATGATAGCCTTTACGGTGGCAAGGGCAATGATACTTTGCTTGGGGGTAACGGTGAGGATGTTTTATTTGGCGATCGCGCTTCTGACAGTCTCATTGGGGGTGAAGGCAATGATACTTTGTATGGCGGCAAGGGAAATGATACCCTATTTGGCAGCTTGGGAAATGATTGTTTAATTGGGGGTTTGGGGAGCGATCGATTCCTCTTAGGACTTGATGCTGGAACGGATAATATTTTAGACTTTGAAGACGACAAAGATTTGCTGATACTTGCTAGCGGTATCACCTTCTCCCAATTGGCAATTACTCAAAGTAACAGTGCAACTTTAATCCGGTTTGTCCCTACCGGGGCAATCTTGGCATCTCTAAGCGCGATATCAGCGAGTCAAATTAATGCTGCCGACTTCACTTTCATCTAAAACATGACTTACGCATAAACTCTATCTGTAGGGTACATCTCGCTCTAACTTCTCAATTTTTGCTCACTTCCTCAAAAGACTCCGACCCCAAAGGACTTGGAATCCAACCTTGAATATTCTTGCGTTTCCCTAAAAGCGGCTGCGAATGTACGATCGGCAAACGCACAGCTTCCTCGTGCAAAATCTCGCTAACTTCCGCATAAATTTTCGCCCTAGCTGCTTTATCCCCACTCGCCCTCCCCCGATCCAAAAGTTGCAGAACTTTCGGATTTTTCCAATTTCCCAAATCCGCCGTCGAACCCGGCCCGAAGTGAGGATAATAAAAATTGTCTGGATCGCCGTAATCTCCAGTCCAACCCATCATAAAAGCTTGAAATCCGGGAGGTTTTAGCCGATCGGCTAAATAAGCAGACCAATCCTTTGTCAGCAATTTTACCCGAATCCCGATCGCGCTCAAGTCCGCCGCAAAAGCCTCAGCAATCGGCTTCGGCGTGGGAAAATAGGGACGGCCCACGGGCATATACCACAAATCCAAATCAAAACCGTTCGGATAACCGGCTTTCGCGAGCATTGCTTTAGCTTGCTGCGGGTTAAATTCATAATCTTTAACTCGATCGGACTTCGCCAAATTCAGCGAAGGCGGGATAAATTCCGAGTCGTGTTTTCCGAGTTCTCCCCAGAAAGCTTTGACTATTGCTGGCTTGTTAATTGTTTGAGCGATCGCCCGCCTCACTTCCGGTTTTGACAAAGGTTCGTAACTCGGATTTAACCCTAAATAACCGACATTAAAAGAAGGTCGCACAACAGCTTCTAAATTAGTATCTGCTTGAACCTCTTTCAATTGATCCGGCGTTAAATCCACAGTAAAATCAAGTTGACCTGCTCGCAACTGAGCCAATCTCGCCGCCGGATCGTCAACAAAACGAATTACCAATTGATTGACTTTTGGCGTGCCAGTTTTCCAATAATTTGGATTTTTTGCTAAGATAATGCGATCGCCCGATCGCCATTCCTGAAACATAAAAGGCCCCGTACCCACCGCCAGCGACCCCGGAGTGCCGTATTTAGCACCCGCTTTTTTCACCGCCGCCGGACTCGCCATCCCGAAATAACCAGACCCAATTGCCGAGGGAAAAGCAGCAAAAGGTTGATTTAAAACAAACTTAATCGTAGACTTATCAACAACTGCCACATCTTTTACCAGGGAATTTTTATCTTCCTTAAAGCCACCAAAAAAATCCTTCCAAATTTGATAAGTTTTGCCAGATTCTCGATAACCGTTAGGATTTTTCGCATCCCACCAGCGGTCTACATTAAACTTAACAGCTTCAGCATCAAAATCCGTGCCGTCGTGAAACTTTACCCCGGAACGCAACTTAAAAGTCCAAGTTTTGCCATCTGTAGAACTTGACCATTCAGTAGCGAGACTCGGCTCAAGTTCCACAGTTCCCGGTTTGAAATCAGTCAAGCGATTGTAAATTTGGTCGATAACAATCACTGAATTGCCATCCGTAATATTTCCCGGTTCCAGATTGACCGGCTGCCCACCCGCACCGTAGACTAAAGCTCCCGGTGGAACCGCAGCAGGAGTTGTCGGAGTTGGAGAGTTATTGCTAACCGTGTTTGAGGTGGTGCCGCAATTTGATAGAATTACAGCCATCCCAAAAACTAAACCTAATAAAACTACACGCCAGGATTTTAACAATCTCATTTCCATAGCTCCGGTTTAATAGAAAATTGTACTCAGATAAATTTTTAACTAATTTGCTATTCCTCTCCCCTCTGCGAACTCTGCGCTCTCTGCGGTTCATTGAGTAAATTATATATTAAATTTAAATTTAATTAACAAACAAAATAGAGCAAGCTGATGATATCACCTTCGAGGGCAAAATCTCAACTCACACCTTTACTTTAGGCGACGCAACCAGCATGGCAGCCAACCTTTGCTGCCATGCTAGAGGCTATCTCAAAACCGATGCAAGGCTTCACAAAAAAGGCATTCACGGTTTATTCACTGCCGAAATCAGACCCCAATTTGTCCGGTAACAGCTAAAATCAAGTCCGCGTCAATAAACACAAATCCTGTACGGCGAGCTCGGATATTTGTCAACCCGCCGCGACTCAATAGGCAACAGTCATGCGCCTGCGAATAAACTGAGGCTGCTCAACTTCATCCAGCAGGGCGATCGCAAAATCCTCAGCCGAAATCCGGCTTTTACCCTGTTTGTCAACAACTAACATATCGCTTCCTAACCGAAATTTACCAGTCCGATCGCCCGCTTCAAATTCCGCCGCCGGACTGATAAAAGTCCAATCCAAATCAGCAGCTTTATAAACAGCAAGTGCCTCCCGATGAGCGAGGGAGGCCGCACGATACTGTTCTGGAAAATCAGGAGTATCGACAAGTTGAACCCCCGGACTTACTTCGAGACTACCTGCACCCCCAACCACAACCAAGCGATTAACGTCGGCACGAGATAAGCCGTCAATCAGCGAATAAGCTGCTGTTACAATGTCTTTAGCTAAAGTCGGGTTATTAGCAGTAGCAGCACCGGGCCCGGCGGCGCTGATAACGGCATCGTGTCCTCTGACAATTTCAGCCACAGTATCAGCATCGAGAACGTTACCCACAACCACGGTTAGGCGATCGCCCGAAATCGAAAAACGCGACGCATCCCGGACGATAGCTGTTACATCGTGTCCCCGCATCAACGCTTCAGAAACAATGCGACTGCCAGCCATGCCATTTGCACCAAATAAGGCCAACTTCATTAAAAATCTCCTATTTTTTTGCTTAAATTACTCACTAATTGGTATCAGCAATCAGCAGTTATATCTAGTCAGGTAAATTGACCGTAATTCCTGTAATGCCAGGCTTGTAGGGCTGGTTCACCAGTATCTATGATTCACATTCAGAGTATCGGTAAACCCGCTCTTACTTAAACATGGCGATTAAACCATTCAGCAACATTACCAACTGCCAAATCGATCGTTTCAGGCTCTTCATAAAATTGAAATTGCACCCGATCGCCCAACCAAACGAGATGCTTATCTGTAGCTGCAATCAGCTCAAATAACTTTTTAGGCAAAACAGAACCGCTCGCGGCTCTGTCAGCGTGTACCATTAACAGCGGCAAATTCAATTTTTTGACAGTTTCATCAACCCGATAAGTCCATAATTCCGCTTCGCTCATCGCAGCCACTCGGTTTTCCCATTTGCCCAAAAAATCCCAAGCAGGGCCGCGCTCAGCCCAGCGGATGTACCACTGATAAATTGGTTTTGGCAGCAGCAAAGCGTTAGGATCGTTCAAGCTGACAATTGGAATATAATCAACTTCACCGGTTTTTTCATATTTAGTTCGTGCTTGACGACCCCGTTCAATACGATCCCGAGTTTTCTCCTCGCCGCCGCTGTATTCTTCAATCGTTTCTTTGGTGAGATAATGACCTGCAACGAGCGCTAATGCCTTAATTCTAGTGTCCTCTACTGCTGCCTGAATAGTCCAATTTACACCTTGGCATACACCCAGCAAATACACTCTATTTTTATCCACTTCTGGGCGGCTGAGCAAATAATTAACTGCGGATTTCAAATCAGAAACTTTGGCTTGCGGACTTTCATAGTGGCGGGGTTCGCCGCCGCTTTCGCCGTGAAAAGAAGGGTCAAAAGCCAAAGTTACAAAACCCGATGAAGCCATGCGGGTAGCATATTGGATAGGCGATTGTTCTTTAACAAACGCTACCGGGCCTAGAATCGGCACAGCAGGCGCTGGTTTGGCAAGATTGGTGGGAATATATAGATTTCCCACCAATTCAACACCGTTGCTGTTAAAGGTAACGCGCTCCATTTTGTAGGAACCGCGAGCCGATTGTATGTCTGTATTTTGCATATTTTCCTGTTGGGCGCTGCTCGCTCTAGGTATCAGGCTCAGCAAGAAGCCGCTGACTCCGGCTGCACCCGCTTTTATTAACTTTCTGCGTGAAGCATTCGATCGGTTTACTTGGACTGCAAACATCGCTTTAACCTGTAGGTTTCTGCATAAAAAGCAGCATAAGTCAATTGCACCAGCCAAATCTTGTAAATTCTCCCGATAAATTGCAAAATCTGGCGATACTGGCTTCGCCTCACAACCGAGCGCGATACTGTCGCGGAGTCAGACTGGTATAGCGGCGAAAAACATTAGTAAAGTGGCTTTGATCGCAGAAACCGACAGATTGACTAATATCAGCCAGGGTGAATTTTGGATTAGAGAGCAATTTTTTTGCTCGCTCAATGCGGCACTGCAATACATATTGATGGGGAGAAAGTCCCGTACTTTGTTTAAAGAGTTTTCCAAAGTGATGAGAACTCATCTGCACAACAAGTGCCAGTTCTGCCAAACCCATATCGCGATCGAGATTATCTTGAATGTAATCCAGAATCTGCTGCAATTTGGATGGAGATAGTTTTCCTAATTTAGGAGAATTGGCAATTTTTACTGTACAGTGATGTCGCAGCAGATGCACTGCTAGCAAAGTTTGCACAGATTCCACATAAAGGCGATCGCAATAATCCCTGCTGCGCTCCACTTCCGCGCTGAGGGTAAGAGCAAGTTGTTCGAGAAGCGGGTCGCGAATGGCGAAGCGATCGATTAATTCGATTGTTTGAGGGGCCCGATTTCTTCCGCAAGATCCGCTAACGCAACTTTCAATCGCAATCCGTTCTAACACCGCAGCCGGCAAATAGATATCTAATATTTCAACAGCACAATCCCAAAACCACTCAGGTTCTCGAAAAGCAGGTACAAAAGTGAATAAACCAGGCAATGTTAGCCGCTCAATCAACTTCCCACCATCTAACCGCCGTTCTAAACGCCGTTCTAAATTACCTGGATTCGCAATGTGGAGGCTGAGGCAGTGGTCTGCTATTCCAGGGTCGGCAATTCGCTCTCCCGGTGGAGTATAAACTGTGCGTTCGACACGCAAACAATCTTTAAATATCGGCATACAACAACCCGATTCGGGATTGGCAAACATCCATCTTTCTCTCTTTTCTCTTTCTCTGCGCCCTCTGCGCCCTCTGCGGTTCGTTGAAAAAATCTACTTTACATCAAGCAATAGGATGGCTATAGGCGATCGCACCCAACCCTATAAATCAAAACTCTCTTCACCAATACTTCCGAGTTCCCCACTACTGAGAAACTCTTCCTCCTCTACTTCTTCAATCCTAGAGTAGAAATTTTCCACCACAAACGGCAAACCAGCCGCCATCAAACCCCGTTGAATCAGTTCCGGCGTTTCATCAAACAAAACAAATAGCGGATGAACAGCCTCAGCTTCATCGCTGTAAATATGTCTGTAGCGGTACGGCATCACCCATTCGTAACCTTTATCCAGCCAAACCTGAGACTGCCGCCAGCGGCCGAGTAACTCAGAAAACTCTTCGCCCGGACGATGAATGAAAATCAAAATTTCCACTCCAATTTTAACTTTCCACTCGGGATCGCACATCAAAATCGCCAAATCGCAGGGCAAACAAACTGCCTGTCCGGGCGATATGCTAGTGCCGCGGCTTCCCGCATAAGAAACTCCGTCCCGCAAGCGCGCAATTGGCAAAGGAATGGTAATTAAACTATCATGGGCGCGGCGAATACTCGGAATCATTTCCATGTAAACCCGATATTTTTTCAGCAGGGCGATCGCGGCCGAAGATTCGCTGTACTCTGCTAGTAAGGCCTCGTAATGTGATTGTTTAACAGACATTTTAAATTAAGTAATAGGTAATTAGTCAACAGTCAACAGTTAACAGTTAACAGTCAACTGACAACCGCCAACTGCCAACTGACTGCTGACTATTTTTTACAGTTTCTGGAACACTGCGAACATCGGCAGATACATCGACAGCAAAATCGAACCTACGATACCACCGACGACCACAATCATCAGAGGTTCTAGCATACTGGTAAGTCCTTTTACTGCTTCTTCAACTTCCGTTTCGTAGAAAGCGCCAACTTTCATCAGCATCTTGTCAAGTTCCCCTGTCTCCTCGCCAATTGCCATCATTTGAATGGCCAAAGACGGAAAAACAGCTTGTTCTTGCAAAGCAATACTGATCATGCCGCCGCTTTGAATTTCCTGTCTCGCATATTCGATCGCATTAGATATCGCCTGATTCCCCGCCACATCTCGCACAATTTCCAAAGAATTGAGAATCGGCACGCCCGATCGCGTCAGCGACCCAAATATCACGCAAAACCGAGCCACAGCCGATTTTTCGATCAAATCTCCAAAAATCGGCAACTTCATGGCAATCCTATCAATTTGCAGGCGACCTACGGGAGTTTTGTAGTACATATCGAAGGCAATTTTAAGGGCTATAATCACCCCAATAACTGTCACCTGTTGGATGGGAGGCCAAGCCGTACAAAATGCACTAATTGCCAACATAAACACCGTAAAAGCCGGCAAATCTGCACCAATATCCTTAAAAATCTTAGCGAAAGTTGGCAGCAAGAATATGGTCATGGCGAAAAAAATCACGATCGCGATAAAGAACACAGTCTTCGGATAAGACATCGCCGAATTAATTTCCGCCTCCGTCTTGTGATTTTTTTCCATCATCACCGCCAGACGGTCTAGGGTTTCATCTAGCACCCCGCCGACTTCTCCCGCCGCCACCATACTGATAAACAGTTGGTCAAAAACATCAGGAAACTTAGCCATCGCCTCTGCCAAGTTTATCCCCTCCTGCACGTCAGCATTCATGCTTCTGAGGGCTCGCTTCAACTTAGCATTAGAACACTGCTCGTGCAGCACGGAAAGGCATCTAACGATCGCCACCCCTGCATTAAACATAGCCGCAAACTGACGAGCAAAAATAGCCATATCCTTAACAGTAAGACTGGTAAGGTTATACTCGATTTGCTCCTGAATCTTACTGAAATCAAAGCCACCTTTCGGTTTTTCGCGGATAACGTTGGTAGCCACAGCTCACCTCTGAAAATTTATTAAAAGTTATGACTCATCAGTCATCAGTCATCAGTTCTTTCTACGGAGTCCAGACTAATGACTGCTGACTGAATTAATGAGCTCCTACCTTGGCGCCAACAGGTGCCGGGCCGATCAAGCGTTCGAGTTCGTCAGCCTTAGAAGCCTTGCCCATTGCCGCTTCCCAAGTGACTTTACCGCTCTTGTAAAGTTCAGCGAGAGCCATTTCCATGGTCCTCATGCCCAATTTCGCCCCCATTTGGATTTGGGAGTAAATCATTGGAGTTTTGCCCTCCCGGATCAAGTTAGCCATAGCTGGAGTATTGACCATGATTTCCATAGCGCAGCAGCGGCCGCCCCCAACTTTTACGACCAAATTTTGGCTGCAAATTCCCACCAAAGAGTTAGACACCTGGGCGCGAACCTGGGGTTGTTGAATTGGCGGGAACACGTCCAAAATCCGATCGATCGTTGCACCCGCAGAATTAGTGTGCAAAGTTCCCATCACCATGTGACCCGTTTCCGCAGCCGAAATTGCCAGACCGATCGTTTCCAAGTCGCGCATTTCCCCCACCAGAATCACATCAGGGTCTTCGCGCAAAGCCGCTCTGAGCGCATTAGCAAAGCTCTTAGTATCTTCGCCCTTTTGGCGCTGGTGAAACAAACTCTTGATATTAGGAAATACATATTCGATCGGATCTTCAACTGTTAGAATGTGTTCCGCCCGCGTCCGGTTGATCAGATCCAACAAAGCCGCCATCGTAGTAGTTTTCCCGGAACCCGTTTGTCCTGTCACCAACAGCATACCCCTGGGTCTTTCCGTCAGATCCCGCAAAACCTGCGGCACGCCTAAAGCATCTGCATTAGGAATCTTAGAAGCCAGAGCCCGCATACAAGCAGCCCAAGCACCCCGCTCCCGGTAGACATTGACGCGGAACCGAGCCAATCCCCGAACGCCGTAAGCGCAGTCGAGTTCCCACTCCATTTCCAACTGCTTGCGCTGCATATTGTTGAGCATTTGGAAAATCAGGATCTGCACTTCCTCAGCAGACAGAATGTCGCCGTATTGTGACTGAGGAGTTAGTTTACCGCTGACGCGGAAGAAGATAGGTGCGCCTGCTTGGATGTGTATATCCGAACCCCCTTGTTCTACCAGGGACTCCAGTACGTCTTCAATCATCAGACCCATAGATATCTCTCCTCGATCGAGTTGATAGTTATTGACCAATCTAGCTCAGTTAACAGTCAACAGTTAATACTCAACATTTAACAGTCAACAGTTAACTGCAGCATCAATCCAAAAAGCGCGGCGTCAAGCAGTACGGACAATCCAGCATCTCCGGCTTCAATTCTGCCCGACAAGTTTTGCAGGTAAGTCCCTGCTTGCGTTTGGCCTTCAGTTCAGCCTCCAGGCCCGAGTCTGTAAATGTCACTCGCTCGACTTCTTCAAAAGTAGTCGCGCCTTCCCGCACCAACTGCAAGCTGTAAGCCAACAAGGTTTTCATCCCTTCTTCTACTGCTGCTTCCTTAATTTGCTCTGTGGGAGCTCCTTGAGTGATCAAAGTTTGAAGCCGCTCAGTATTTTTCAGGAACTCGTAAACCCCTACCCGTCCTTTGTAGCCTAGGCCGCCGCACTTGGTACAAAGTTGCTCGCGTTCTGCTAGTTGCTTCCTTTCCTCCACCGGGACAACGTTAGCCCTGTTTACAGTCAGATCGATTTCTTGAGAAGCCGACAGACCGTACCGGCCGAGTTCTTCAGCGGTAGGCTGGTAAGGAATGCAGCATTTGTCACAAACGCGCCGCATCAGACGCTGAGCCAACACCCCTAACAGAGCCGCCGAAACCATGAAGGGTTCTACGCCCATTTCGTCTAAACGGGCGATCGCCCCGGCCGCATCGTTCGTGTGCAGCGTCGTCAGCACCAAGTGTCCCGTCAAAGCAGCTTCCAGAGCAGTTTTTGCCGTTTCTTTGTCCCGCGTTTCCCCGACCAGCAGCACGTCAGGGTCTTGCCGCAAAAACGCCCGCAGAATGTTGGAAAAAGTCAAGTCTTTTTCCCGAATTACTTGACATTGGGTAATCCCCGGCAAAGCATATTCGATCGGGTCTTCCGCCGTACTGATATTAATCCCCGGATCGTTGCGTTCCGCCAGAATCGAGTACAGAGAAGTTGACTTGCCCGAACCAGTCGGCCCCGTCACCAAAATCAGTCCGAACGGCCGACTAGCAGTCTCTCGCACTAAAGCCAGAGTTTCCTGGTCGGAGATTAACAAACCCAAACCCAACTGAGTGCTGGAACTGTCCAAAATCCGCAGCACGATTTTTTCGCCGTACCGCGAAGGCAAGCTGTTCACCCGGAAATCCACCGTGCGTCCCTCAAATACCCGGCGGATGCGACCGTCTTGAGCTTGTCGGCGTTCGGCAATATCCAGGTTGGCAATAATCTTGAAACGAGCCGTAATTGATGCGACTACCTGCTTGGGAAACCGGAAATACTCTTGCAGCACCCCGTCTTTCCGCATCCGAATCCGCATGAACTCTTCTTGAGGTTCTACGTGGATGTCAGAGACCTTTTCTGACAAAGCTTTAGCCAAAATGATATTGACCGCCTTAATTACCGGAGCGGCCTCAGCATCATCCAAGGTATTAGCTAGGTCTTCTTGGTCGGCACTCTCCTCTTCTAGCGAGAGTTCGCCAAAGTCTCCCTCCCCTAAATCCATCTTTCTCTGCTTTTCGGCTGCTGCCATTTTGGCTGCTACCTTAACTTGGTCTTCTTGATAGGCCGAAGTTATGTCCTGATAGTCGTCTGGCGTAATCACCCGTCGCTGCAAAGCTAAACCGTGAGGCTGTAAAATCCGCCGCAAATCTTCTATGGCGTTGAGGTTGTCGGGATCTACCATTGCCACCATAATCGCCGGAGGCTCAGTTTCAGTCCTCGCTACAGGTAAAAACCGACCTTGGTGACAAATGTCGATCGAAATCTTCAACCCGTCTAGCATCACTCCGAGTTGCTCGTTAGACATTTCGCTAATCTCCGGGTCAAATGCTTCAACGCCGTAGACTATCTTCCGTTCAAACATCTGCTGCTTCTTGTAAAGTCGCAGCAATTCTGGAGGCAACGGCTGCCCGGTAAGTGCTTCTAATACCTCCGTCAAACGCTTGCCCGACTTCTGGCTTTCAATTTGAGCTTGCTTCACTTGCTCGCTGTTGACGTAACCCGACTGAATCATCTTGGTGATAGCCGGAGTAAATTGGCTCAGAGCAACTATGGATGTGGAGCGAGGCGGGGATGTGCTAGTCATAAAAAACACTCAATAGGTGGGAAACTCAGTCACAAAGAGTGCTGAGAGGAAAACCAACGCGGGGTTTTAACCCCGGTATTTTTTGCTTGTGGATCGGCTATCATTTTCTTGCTCAATCCCTATCTGTCAAGTGTAAGCTCGCAGTCCCCTCTAAGCTTCGTCCACAAATTGACGAGACGTTGGAGAGATTTGCCGATGCTTGCAATCACATTTTGTTCGTTGAGTGCTAAGTTGCTTGCTTACCTGATTAACTTGCGGGATACTATCGTTATAGCCTCAGGGCAAATCACTTGGGGATTGCCCGTACCGGGAGAGAAAAGCGGGGCGGGGTGTGTCGCCTTCCCACTCTCATTTTATATTCCCAAATTGTTCGGTCAAATTACAGCGCCTGTAGTGGCGCGCTTAGCTGTACTAAATTAAAGATTAGCTATGTTCTGTGATGATAGCTTTTACGAAAGCCTCGATCGCCCTTTTGAAATATATTTTGATTAATTATCTGCGATCGGTCAGTGCTGGATCGTCGGCTGCATGAGTCCCCAGCCCAAATTTTGAGCAGATCTACTTTTTGGTCAGCAAATATTACTTAGATTGTACCTTGGTGTGCGAACCTTAGTCACGTAAGCTGGACGGTTCAAAAATCTTGGAAACAGGCAAATTAGATCGGGAGCATCTCATATTTGTAACAACACTTCTCCTGGCTCCTTCCTTCTTCCTCTTTCCTCCTGCCTCGCAGCCTCGGGCCGTTCTGCCTCAAAACTGAGAGTTCTAGCTTGGCTGCTTTCATTGAGATGCTCCCAATTATATCTCAATCGTATCTACAGAGCAGCACCTCCCCGAAACCAGGTAATTTCTGTCATTTGACTGGCATAAATTCGAGCTTTCAAGCGACTTCGGTACCTAATTATAAAAACTTCCGCCCCAATTTCCCTCAAAATTCACAGCGTCGTATGTGAGTGAGAAAAGCGCAGATAGCTCACCACTCAGTCACTAAATACAAATTCATATTTCTGGCAAATTTGCCAATGCAACCAATGGTAAAATACAAGCAGATTTTGGCGATTAAAACAGCCGGGAATACGGAAAATTTTAACTAACTATTGTTAGCAGTCAACTTTGAAGCATCAAGCCTTATACTCGGTAATTGTTCTAGCAAACGTAACAGTAAAATACAATTTTTAAACTCGATCTAAATGCGATGGTTTTAATTCCTAAGTAGAAAGCAACAAACGTTCTGTCAGCCAAAACAGCGGTCATACTATCGAAAGAAAAAGAAACAACCATTTCAATAAAATATTGGAAGCTTTGAGAGATGCCTCCATATTGGGCGAGATTTTTTATGAATTAGATGATGCCATACACAATAAATTATAGTTGTCTAGATTTACCGGGTTAAAGGTATCTGCTAGAATTGATAGGGTTCTGTCGCGCAGCTTTTATGATTGACGAGGAAAAACAGCAAGATCGAGATCCTAACTCGACAGGGGAAACCCCAGAGGGTTCGCCAATGGCAAGCGAAAATCCGCCGGCACCAGCAAACGAAGCAGCCGATTGGGAGCTCGAACTTGCTCGAGCTTATCAAAGTGCTCAGGCCGATCGCCCGCCAGCAAACGCATCAGGGGATACTATCACCGGCAGTTCCACCAACAGCCCGACTGCAGACGCGGCGGAGCCTTGGAAGAATGAACTGGCGCAGGTAACCGAGGAAAAAGAGGCTTTAAAAACTCAGTTGCAAGCCGCATCCGCTCAACTAGAAGAACTGAAAAATCAAAATCTCCGCCTAGCAGCAGATTTTGAAAACTTCCGCAGGCGTACCCAAAAGGAAAAAGAAGAGCTAGATTTACAGGCAAGGTGTCTCACGATCAAACCCCTGTTGCCGGTAATTGACAATTTCGAGCGCGCTCGATCGCACATCAAGCCGCAAACCGACGGCGAAATGAACATTCACAAAAGCTACCAAAGCGTTTACAAGCAAATGGTAGATAGCCTCAAGCAAATCGGGGTTTCTCCGATGCGCCCCGAAGGCGAACAGTTTGACCCCAACCTCCACGAAGCTCTGCTGAGCGAGCCAACTGACGAACACGAGGAAGGAACAATTATCCAAGAACTAGAACGCGGCTACATTCTGGGCGATCGCGTCTTGCGGCACGCCAAAGTGAAAGTTGCAGCGGCTGGGCTATCTGTGGTAGCCTCAGATGAAAATCCCGATAGTTCGGAAAGTTAATCGGGATACAAGCTACTGCATTCCTCAAAGTCACTGACCCCCGAATATAATTCGGGGGCCCCAAGGCGGCAGATTAACCAAATTCTTAATTCATGACTAAAAGCAGGTCGGCGCTTGCTCAAAAAATTCTGAAAAATGTTTTTACCCGTCTTTGATATTGCCTTAGGGCATCAAGTTTATTTCCTAAAAATCCGGTCTGGTGATGCTTGTTTTGACAAGCTGAGTCGTTTTTCATCCCCCAACTTGTAGTTGGAGATTTCCAAACATCCCACAAAGTTTTATGAGGCGCTATGGGAAAAATTATTGGAATTGACTTAGGCACGACTAACAGTTGCGTAGCTGTGTTAGAGGGCGGTAAACCCGTCGTGATCGCCAATTCCGAAGGCGGGCGCACAACTCCGAGCATAGTAGGATTTGGCAAGGCGGGCGATCGCTTAGTAGGTCAATTGGCCAAGCGGCAAGCTGTAACTAATGCTGTAAATACTGTCTACAGTATCAAACGATTTATCGGACGGCGGTGGGACGACACGGAAGAAGAACGAGCGCGGACTCCCTATACCTGCATAAAAGGCAAAGACGATACCGTTAACGTCCAAATTCGGAACAAGGTTCACACTCCCCAAGAAATCTCGGCAATGGTACTCCAAAAGCTCAAGCAAGATGCTGAAGCTTATTTGGGACAAACTGTTACCCAAGCCGTGATTACAGTGCCCGCCTACTTCACAGACGCCCAGCGGCAAGCTACCAAAGACGCCGGTACGATCGCGGGGCTCGAAGTCCTGCGGATCGTCAACGAACCGACGGCAGCAGCACTTTCCTACGGGCTCGACAAGCAAAATATAGAACAGAAAATCTTGGTCTTTGACCTGGGCGGCGGTACTTTCGACGTTTCGATCCTGCAACTGGGAGACGGAATTTTTGAAGTCAACGCTACCTCCGGCAACAACCATCTCGGAGGAGATGACTTTGACGACTGCATAGTCCAGTGGCTGGTAGAAGCTTTCCGGACTCAAGAAGGCAGTGACCTCTCACAAGACAAAATGGCCTTGCAGCGCCTCCGAGAAGCTGCCGAAAAAGCGAAAATTGAACTCTCCAACCGGGAATCCACATCAATCAATCTGCCCTTCATCTCCTCTGACGACAAAGGGCCGAAACATTTGGAAATGGAGCTCTCCAAAGCTCAGTTTGAAAAACTGGTGGCTCATTTGGTGCAAGCGACGATCGATCCGGTGACTCAAGCCCTCAAAGACGCAAGTTTGACCCCCAAAGACATAGACAGGATTATTTTAGTGGGAGGCTCAACCCGGATTCCGGCAGTTCAAAAGGCAATTAGCAAGTATTTTGGGGGCGTTTCTCCCGATAAATCAGTCAATCCCGACGAAGCTGTAGCCGTAGGCGCGGCAATTCAAGCCGGAGTGTTGGGCGGTGAAGTCAAAGACTTGCTGCTGCTCGATGTGACGCCGCTCTCCCTGGGACTCGAAACCTTGGGCGGGGTGTTCACCAAAGTAATCGAGCGCAATACAACTATTCCCACCAGTCGATCGCAAATGTACAGCACGGCGGCCGACGGGCAAACCTCGGTAGAAATTCACGTCCTCCAAGGCGAGCGGGCATTGGTTAAAGACAATAAAAGTCTCGGCAAATTCCTGCTCAAAGGCATTCCCCCAGCCCCCCGCGGCGTACCTCAAATCGAAGTTACCTTTGAAATCGATGCCAACGGGATTCTCAAAGTGGCTGCTGAAGACAAAGGCACCGGAAAAGAACAAAGCATCCAAATTTCCAATACAGGGGGATTGAGCGAAACCGAAGTTGAGCGGATGCGACAAGAAGCCGAACTTTACGCCGACGAGGACATCAAGCGCGCTCTACTCGTCGAACTCAAAAATCAAGCTGACTCCCTCGTCTATAATTGTGGTGTAACTTTAAAAACCAACGCGCAACTGCTGAGCGACGACCTTAAGGCCGAAGCGGAAAAAGCCGCAGCAGCCTTGCGGGCAGCGATGACTAACCCCGAGATCACAGTCGAGGAACTCACGCCCGCAATCGAATCTTTCAAGCAACTGCTATACTCGCTGGGGACAGCAGTCTACGACCAAGCCCGCAGCGGGATAGCCCCGTCAGGATCTGTTGTTGAAAGCGAGATGAGGTCAGAAGTAGAATCAGAACCAGAAGAGGTTAAAGCCGACGACGACAGCATTTTGCTGACAGAAGAGCTGCTGGTGGCGCACCAAGCTCCGCCGGAACCAAAGCCGGAACCAAAGCCGGAACCAAAGCCGGAATCAAAGCCGGAATCAAAGTCGGAATCAAAGTCGGAACCAAAGCCGGAACGACAGTCAAAACGACAGCCAAATCCACAGTCAAATCCACAGTCAAAACAAAAACAGAAGGTTCCCGAACCAGAAGTTGATGATATGAATCCTTTCCTTTAAAACTGAAAAGCTAAAAATTAAAAGTTAAAAATTAACAATGAGAATTTTTGATTTTTAATCTGTAATTTCAGGAAAGGTCGCCCGTTTCTTTTTCGTACACTTTTTGTTATTTACCTCCAGGCAAGCAGCTCTATGGCCGGTGATTACTATGAAATATTAGGCGTTTCTCGCAGCGCAGACAAAGAAGAAATTAAGCGTGCTTACCGCCGCCTAGCTCGCAAGTACCATCCAGATGTCAACAAAGAATCCGGTGCCGAGGAGCGGTTTAAAGAAATTAACCGCGCCTACGAGGTACTCTCAGAACCCGAAACTCGCGCCCGTTTCGACCGTTTCGGCGAAGCAGGCGTCAGCGGTGCAGGCGCACCTGGGTTCCAAGACTTTGGTGACAGCTTTGCCGATATTTTTGAAAGCTTCTTTCAGGGCTTTCAGGGAGGTGTCGGCCAACAACAGCAAGGTCGCAGGCGCAGCGGCCCGGTGCGCGGAGACGATTTGCGCCTCGATTTGCGCCTGGACTTTCGGGAAGCCGTGTTTGGTGGGGAAAAAGAACTCCGCATCAAGCATCTAGAAACCTGCGAAACTTGCACCGGGACTGGTGCAAAACCGGGAACCCGACCCCAAACCTGCTCGACTTGTACCGGTAGCGGTCAAGTCCGACGCGCTACCCGCACTCCTTTCGGCAGCTTTACTCAAGTTTCAGTTTGCCCCACTTGCAACGGCACCGGGCAAGTGATTGAGGACAAGTGCGAAACTTGTGGCGGCCGAGGCCAGAAAGAAGTGATGAAAAAGCTGAAAATCACAATTCCGGCTGGGGTTGACAACGGTACTCGCTTGCGCGTTTCCAATGAAGGGGATGCCGGCAAACTGGGCGGGCCGCCCGGGGATCTTTACGTGTTCTTGGCGGTGAATGAAGACCCGCTATTTAAGCGCGACGGCACTAACGTTAGCTCGGAAGTTAAGATTAGTTATTTGCAAGCAATTTTAGGGTGCCGGTTGGAAGTGGAAACCGTAGACGGGCCGACGGAATTGTTGATTCCTAGCGGAACTCAGGCAAATACTGTTCTGACTCTGGAGAAAAAAGGGGTGCCTCGGTTGGGAAATCCAGTCAGTCGCGGCGATCATTTGATTACGGTGTCTATTGACATTCCGACTAAGGTGACGGCTGAGGAACGGGAATTGCTGATGCAGCTTGCTAAGCTGAAGGGCGATCGTACCGGTAAAGGCGGCTTGGAAGGATTTCTGGGTAATTTGTTTCAGAAATAAGCAATTTTTGACACCAATTGGTGTCAAATTTTCCTGTTTGAAGATTCCCCAGCCATTTGTTTTAGTATCTGTCAAAAAATTGTGTGCAATTGCTCACAAAAATCTCAGGTGGGACGCTTCCTGGGCATTGCGTTTTAGCAGCGCTCAAAAAAGTGAGCGCTATTGCGCTCACTTTTTTCAGAAAGAATAATAGTCTGTGTCCAATTGGAAAGAAAATTTTAGATTCTCCAGTTTCCAGGCAACTTGTTTAAAAAAGTAAGGCTTTCAGGATTTGAGATTGCAAAAATTATTATGAATTCAACATCGAAAATTGAAAATCCCAAATCCCCAGATGCCAAAATCGATCTGCGGGGTACTCCGTGTCCTCTGAATTTTGTCCGCACTAAACTGCGTTTGGAGCAAATGGCACCGGGTGCTGTTTTGGAGGTGTGGCTGGACGCTGGGGAGCCGATCGAACAAGTGCCCGACAGTCTCAAAATGGAAGGCTACCAGATTCTCGAAACGCAATTTGTCGCAGATGAGCCGGAGTCGGGCTTTTTTGCTATGAAAGTCCAGCGCCCAGAAGACAAGGAAGCAGGATGAGCCTGAATTCATCCTCGATCGTCGGTACTGTAATTGCTGTTCAGGCTAACTTCTACCAAGTGAGGTTAGATCCGGCTGTTTCCCTTGACGGGAAAAATACCCCCCTGGCTGATTCTCCGACTCTCCTTTGTACTCGCCGCACTCGACTGAAAAAAATTGGCCAACAGGTGATGGTGGGCGATCGCGTGGTGGTAGACGAACCGGACTGGACTGACCGCCGGGGTGCAATTTCTGAAGTCTTTCCGCGCCAAACAGAACTCAACCGCCCGCCTGTAGCTAATGCCGATCGCATTCTCCTCGTTTTTGCCCTCGCCGAACCAGACTTAGACCCCGCATCATTAACTCGGTTTTTAGTCAAGGCCGAATCTACAGGTTTAGAGGTGAGTTTGTGCCTGAACAAATGCGATTTGGTCACTTCCTGGGAGTTGGAACAGTGGCGCGATCGGCTGTCAGGCTGGGGCTACGAACCAATGTTTATTAGCGTCCGCAACGGCGCAGGAGTTCAGGAAACCACCGAAGAAAGTAAAAATGAAGTTTCTGCCCAAGAACCAGCTTACCATGACTTAAAGGAGAAAAGAGAGGGATCGAGCGTGACTTTTGAGAATAATCCCCTAGTTGCAAATTCGGTCGATCGGTTAGCTCCGTTAAATCCCGTACATAGCCCGTTGCCGAACTTCCTTCTGCAGCACTTGCAAGGAAAAATAACGGTAATTTGTGGCCCTTCTGGGGTTGGCAAGTCCAGCTTGATCAACCAACTGATCCCGGCGCTGAACCTACGAGTGAACGCTGTTTCCGGCAAACTCGGCCGCGGACGGCACACGACTCGCCACGTCGAACTATTTGAACTCCCCGGCGGCGGACTCTTGGCTGATACTCCGGGCTTTAATCAGCCGGCTCTCGAATGCGATCCCTCAGAGTTAGCTGAATATTTCCCAGAAGCTCGCCAGAGGCTGGCTTCGGGTAGCTGCCAGTTTAGCGACTGTTCGCACCGAGACGAGCCTAACTGTGTCGTGCGGGGCGGTTG
Organism: Microcoleus sp. F10-B2; assembly: GCF_036704965.1. NCBI lineage: Bacteria > Bacillati > Cyanobacteriota > Cyanophyceae > Oscillatoriales > Microcoleaceae > Microcoleus > Microcoleus sp. F10-B2. The sequence goes on from NZ_JAUBTB010000034.1 coordinate 51,756, forward strand.
GGAGCGCTATGAATATTACTTGCAGTTTCTCGAAGAGGCGATCGTCCGCCAGCAACAAGAGCAAAACTCTAGTAGCGCCGAATCGAGTTTGAAGCAGCAAACCAAGTCGGATGGTACGCAGCATTACGAACCGAAGCTGCAAACTAAAAAATATCGCCGCTCTTCCCGCCGCCTTCAACACCAGTCACTCCAAGATATGTGTCAAGACTTAGAGGAATTGTGAGGAAGTCGCCACCCATCGCCCGCAGGCACTAGAAAACAGTACCAAGACTTACCCAGAAACCGGGTTTCCTCGACGAAAATACTTGGTTGCACCCCGAGGGCCCCTTCGCAAAATCGGCTTTCTTTACTCGCGGGTGCGTAAGTCCTGAGTACATTAATAGCTAAAATTAAATGGCCTTAGATTTGTTAAAAAAAGTAGAACAGAAGCAAAAGTTAGCGGGTACTGCAGGAGCAAAAATATTGTGAATATTCAAGAACTGTTTCAAAAAGGCGGCCCCGCCATGTGGCCCCTGTTGGTGTTATCGATTCTATCTTTGAGCACAATTATCGAGCGCTTGTGGTTTTGGGCGAGTCTCCTGAGCAAAGAAAAGCAGATAGTTAACCGGATTCTTGATGCGGCTCGCAGCGATTGGGGGGCGGCTAACGAGATTGCCAGACAAGCAAACCGACAGCCGATCGGGCGATTTCTTTATGCACCCCTGCGGCTCTACAATCCCGAACCAGATTTGTTTCGACTCGCACTTGAAGCAGCAGCCGATGAAGAGTTGGCTTCGATGCGGCGCGGTGACAAAATCTTAGAAGCGACGATCGCTCTAGCCCCTTTGCTGGGCTTGCTGGGAACAGTTTTGGGCTTGATTAACTCGCTCAGTTCTATCCGTCTGGGCGACATTGGCACGGCGGCAACAACTGGCGTAACTTTGGGGATTAGCGAAGCCCTGATTACTACTGCTTCAGGGATGGTAGTAGCAATTTTTACATTGGTGTTTTATCGGATATTTCAAGCTTTTTTGTTCAACCAGGCAAAAATATTTCGCAAAGCTGGAAATGAACTGGAATTGCTGTACAGGCAATACTGGCCGGCAGCTAATGCTAAAGGTCGAGCACCCGGTGCAGAATACAGCAATTCTTCTTTTGGTGCAGATGGTTTGAACAGGCGTTCTCTCAATTCTCAAGAATCGGGAGAACGGAATCGGGAGCCGAAATTGAAAGGTTCCGATCCGGCTGAAGATTCACCTTCTAATAATTAGAACCAAGGAGAACTGATGAAGATTCACTTAGATACTCCTGCTGAAGAGGCTCGGATTGAACTGGTGCCTTTAATTGACGTGATATTTTGCATTCTGACGTTTTTTCTGCTGGCAGCTTTGCAACTGACTCGCCAGCAAGCCATTAATGTCGATTTGCCTAAAGCGAAGACTGGACAAACGCAGATGCGAGAGATGCTGATTGTCAGCATTGACGATTTCGGGCAAACTTATATCGACCAATTGCCTGTTAATTACCAACAACTCGATCGAGTTTTAAAGAGTTTCCAAAGCAGAAATCCTGCGGGGTTGATGGTGCTGTACGCTCCTCAAAATGCTAGATATGCCAAAGTTGTCGAGGTTTTAGATAAATTGAGAGAGGTAGGCGGCGATAGAGTTGCCCTGGCAACTCTTCCTAGTTCGGCTCCTTCTCCATTGCCCAATACCTCGCTTCCCAATTCTGGCATTCCTGCGGCACCTGCGATCGGCAATTCCGGTCAACCCCTGCCGTCTCCTGTGCCTCCGGGGCAGCAACAGTTCAACCCCAATCAGTTTCAATCCCCTCTCCCCGCTCCCGGGCAGCAGCAGTTCAATCCCAATCAGTTTCAATCTCCTCTCCCGGCTCCCGGCCAGCCTAGCAACTCTGGGCAAAATCAGGGCATTCCTCCTGTTTCGCCTGCACCCGCTGCTCCCAATTTAAGACCCGGAGCGGTTACTCCACCGCAAAATGTCGGGCCCTCGAATTAGTTAGAAGGAAGAAGGTTCGGCAACGGATTGTGTAACGGATGTAACGGATGTAACGGATGTCAGTCCGATGTCCGTCGGAAGAAGGGAGAAGGAAGAAGGGAGAACAGAGAAATAGAAATTTTCCCCCTCTCCCCCTCTCCCCCTCTCCCCCTCGCCGAGATTCTCACCGCCGGATTTGGTATAAAGCGCTTCAATTCTTTTGGTTCGTACTGAGCCTTTTTTCTCTTCACAACTAGATACAGTTGTATATGCCTGCGGAAGGAACTTTTGCAGGCATTTCGCCATCTCTATAACTAAGTTATTTCCTGGGACAGATGGTAATTTTGTCAAATGATTGTTACCTTTTGTAATATAGACTAAAGCCAGATGGGCCATCGGGCATCCCGAAACCAAGGGTCGATCGCTGAAACAATTTACAAATCTGGTTAATCCAGGTGTTCACTTTTAAGTCACCTTTACTTACAGAGGAGTCAAAGTCATGAGCCAACCAGCAGAATTGTCTTTGGAACAGCAATTTAGCCTGTGTTCCTTTAAAACACAGGTAAGTGACATGAGCCGCGAACAAGCTCAGGAGTTTTTGGTCAAGCTTTACGAGCAAATGATGCTGCGGGAAACCATGTACCGCCATTTTCTGAAACACCACTGGGGTTTAGAACCTAACCCAGGTGTTGAGTAGCAAAGAGTCGCAGTCGGCGACCTCCGTCTCTTACTCTGTTCCCTCAGGCGGAAAGGAGTTGGGGGTGATGGGGCGTCACTCGAAGGCAGAAGGTAGAAGGCCTCTGTACAGACGTGAGGAAAATTTGACAGTTTCTTTGTGGATTTCACTCTATGTGGGAGTCAAGCTAAGCAGTTTCTTTATTGACATCACCGGAGAGTGCAAAGATAATTTATCGCGCCTCGACTCAAAAATGGGATAACTATTAATTAATAATAATTGTTAATTTTTTAACCAATTAAATTTTTAACAAATTCAATATATTTGTGTTTATTTGCAGCGGATGAGGTTTGACAACAATGGCGCTAGTCGGACATCTGAGCGCGACCTCCGACTAGCAAAACCTTCAATTTTCACATCAAACCATAGAACTCGCAAATGTAGACTCTAGAAAGAGTTATTCTGGCTGACGTTCCAGAGTCGCCTCCATTGTACTCGTCAAGTAATGACCAGACATGATGCCGCTCGATTGGTAGTAGCGGTTGTCATCAACGCGGTGAAGGGTATCAAAACCCGTCCGTCGCTGGCGTTCGTCTCCCAATACCCAATAACGCTGGACGATCGACTGGGGAGCAATCCAACCTTCGCCCTCGACGCGGCCGAGTTCGCTGTGTTGGAGTACAAAAGTATACTGCCGTTCATCGCTGTTGAGGTGTCCTCGGTACTGCAAAATAATCTCTTCGCGATCGCCTCCAGGAAACACCAGTTTCGTCACCATACTGAACCAATCTGTTCGGTTCCAGCTCACTAAAGTTTTGCCTTTAACCGTAATTGGCACGCCATTGCGCTCAATCCAGCTTCCTTCGAGCGTCCATTGGCCAGATTCCATTAAAAACGTGTGAGCCACAGTGCTGTTCCTATGCTTTTGCTGCTGGCTACAATGCTGGTGCAACAACGCACAGCCGTTGTCCCTCAGACTCTATGCTATCACGCCCAACTGTGCCAACAAGAGTTAATTTCCCCTAAAAGTACCGGTGCTCGGGCACCAGTAACTTGAGGCAGATTGCCGGGAATGCCCCGAACCCGCCATGCGGCTAAAACCGCGAAAGCGATCGCCTCTTTAAAATCTACATTCAAGCCTGCCTCAGAAGTAGTCAACACTTGCACTGGGTGCAATTGAGATTGCAATCGGCGTTTTAAGTAGAGATTGTGGCTGCCGCCCCCGCATAGTAAAACTCGATCGGGCATAGCCGGTAAAAAAGTTTGGTAACTGTGAACGATCGAGGCCGCAGTCAGTTCTGTCAGAGTAGCCAGCACGTCAGCAGGACTGAGGTTGTAACCTTGGGCCTCGACCAAACACCTGTCAAAATAGTCTACACCAAATAACTCTCGTCCCGTAGATTTCGGCGGTGCTTGGCGGAAGAATTCTGATGCGAGCCAATCATCGACTAAAGCTTGACAGGGAGTTCCCGATGCCGCCCAAGCTCCACCTTCGTCGATCGTCTTAGTGCCCCCTGAGAAGTGCTGTACTGCCAAATCCAAGAGGGAATTCCCCGGGCCTGTATCCCAGCCCCATATGCCATCCCCAAGACTCAAAATTTCTGACTCGTCCTGGTTTTCCCCTTTTCCCGTGGCCGGAAGATAGGTAACATTGCCAATTCCGCCGAGATTTTGGATGCAGAGGCTGCGGTTGGGTTCTGCCAGCAGGCAAGCATCAACTATTGACACTAAGGGTGCTCCTTGACCGCCTGCTGCAATGTCTGCCGATCGAAAGTTACTTACAGTAGTAATGCCTGTCAATTTCGCAATTAGCGAGCCCCGCCCGAGTTGCAAGCTGTAGCCCATCAACGCACCAGCGCTCTCTTTTTGGTCTTTCCCGGCAGGTCGGTGGTAGACGGTTTGACCGTGAGAGCCGATTAATTCGGCTTTATCATATTCTGCTTGAATTGTCAAGGCAGCAGTGGCAAATTCTTGGGCGATGGCATCATCTAATTCGGCTAGTTCAGCCATTGACAAAGCTGAGCCGCTGCAAACCGAGAGAATTTGAGCTCGCAAGTTAGCAGGATAAGGGAAAGTGTTGCCGGCCACCAATTGCACTTTCAAGTCTGTGTGGGAACCGACGACATCCACCAAAGCAGCATCAATGCCATCCACCGACGTGCCGCTGATCAAACCGATAACGCGGGTCATTCAATTTTAGATTTTAGATTTTAGATTTTAGATTGTTCAATTTTTCGATTTTCGAGGGTCGGGTGCGATCGGGCGATCGGATATTATTTGAGGTCGATCGTCACGATCACCACAGTAATATTATCGCGTCCACCTTTATCCTTAGCTGCTTGAATTAAAGCATTTGCAGCGCCCTCGCAGGCGCGAATCGACTTCAGAGGCGAAGCAATCAAAGGATCCGACAGTTCCTCAGTCAAGCCGTCGCTGCACAGCAGCAATCGATCCCCAGGTTGCACGTCCACCGGCAAAATATCTATCTCCCGCAAATCATCGCGGCCCAAACACTGGGACAAAACGTGACGCCAAGGATGACTGCGAGCTTGGTCAGGAGTTAGGGCCTTTCTTTTGACAGCCTGAGCCACCCAAGTCTGGTCTTCAGTAATCTGCTCCAAGCGAGAGCCGTGCAGTCGGTACAAGCGAGAGTCCCCTATATTAGCGCACCAGGGTCGGCCCTCATCCCTAAACATTAGAACCACAGCCGTAGTACCCATATCAGCACGCTCGGGGTGGTCGAGCTGATCCGTCAAAATTGCTTGATTGGCAATTAAAAAAGCCTTTTCCAACAACAGCGGAGAATCCTCAGGCCCTTCCCAATGTTCGAGCAAATAAGATTGAATCGCCTGAGTCGCAATCCTGCTGGCTTCTTGACCTCCGGCGTGTCCTCCCATTCCATCGGCCACTATGAAAAATCGCCCGTCAGAGTCTATGTAGTACGAATCCTGATTTACGGAACGAACTAGCCCTGTGTCTGTCTTACCTGCGAAAGAGCGTTTCATAGATTGGGTGATTGGACTCATCGAACTTGAAAGCTTGATTTAATTGGGTGCGATGTTTTCTACCAAAACTTAAATCCCGAACGGGAGTTGAAATTTTTGCACCCCGCGATCGCGAGTTTTGGAAAAATTGCACTACCTTGACCTCATATTGTAGATCGATATGATGGTAATCCCGTCTTAAAATTTCGGTAAATCCAGTAAATTAAGCAGCACCTGCAAAAAAAAACAGGATTTATACACAAAATCAGAGGTTTAGCTGGCGATAAATCTAGGAAGCAACGGGGTTTTTAGCGTCAAAGCGTGTAAGTGCGGTAAATTTTAGCAATCAGTTGTCAGCCAGCCAAAACTTAACTTTCGAGGTCAAATTTTGGCTGGCGAGAAATCTCAAACCCGAAATTTCAAATCCCAAATTGCACAATTATGACATCCTGTCTAAACGATCGATCCGCTTGAACAAACGCAGCATAGCAAACCCTGCACCCGCCGCCAGCACTGCCACAGCGACAGCCGGCCAGACTTGATTGCTGACAAACAAAATTGTTGCCGACAAAGTAAAAGCACTCATCAGCAAAGCATAATTCGTACCCATTTGAGCGCTGCTCATGCGACGTAGCAAGCGCTCTGTTTCAGCAGAACGGACGCGAATCCGCAAATCTCCCTGTTCGAGTTTGTCAATAGTCTCCTCAATCCGGCGGGGCAAACCCAATGCAGTCGAACTCACCTGAGCCGCCTGACGGCCGAGTTCATTAAAAATACTGCTAGTTGCATCAGGCCCATTTCCATTACTCATAAGCTGCATGGCAAAAGGTTGTGCCACCTCCATAAAGTTGAATTCGGGATCTAAACCTCGGCCCACCCCTTCGATGGTAGAAAAAGCTCGCATTACAAAAGTAAAAGTAGCTGGGAAGCGAAAAGGTTGGTTGTAGGCAATATCGTAAAGGTCGTCCGTAATCGCGCTCACCGATTGATTTTCAAAAGGCTTGTCCATGAAGTTGTCCAGCATATACTGGATGCTGCGGCGCACCGGACTCATATCACCCGTAGGCACCAAAGCTCCCAAATCGATCAGAGAATCCATAATCCGCTGTCCATCCTTGGAAGCAATGCCGTAGAGAGTCTCCATCAGTCCTTCGCGGACATTCGACTGGATTTGACCCATCATGCCAAAATCGTAGAAAATCAGACAACCGTCAGCACTAACAGCGATGTTGCCGGGGTGTGGGTCAGCGTGGAAAAAGCCGTCATTGAGCAACTGCCGCAAATAAGCTTTTGCCCCCAACTGAGCGATTAATTTACGATCGATACCGGCAGCTTCCAAAGCTTCGTAGTGGCTGATTTTAATCCCCGGCAGGTATTCCAAAGTCAGCACTCGCGGAGCCGCGTACCGCCAATAAACCCTCGGCACCCGCACCCAGTCACAGTTGCTAAAATTGCGCCGAAAAGTATCAGCATTGCGGCCTTCATGGAGATAGTCAATTTCCAGCCACAGAATGCGACAGCATTCCTCATAAATCCCCATCCAATCTCGGCCGTAACCCCACTTAGGATGGTTTTGAAAGTAGCGGGCAATTCCCTTAAGAATTTGCAAATCGATCTCGAACAGCTTCCGCAGTCCCGGCCGCTGCACCTTGACCACCACTTCCGGGCCCGAATGCAGTTGAGCTTTGTGTACCTGACCCAGACTGGCAGCGGCAAGTGGCACCGGGTCAAAGCTGCGGTAGAGTTCTTGAACTGTCTTGCCCAAATCTTGCTCGACAATTACCTCCAACTGCTCGTAGCTGAAAGCAGGCACTTTATCTTGCAGTTTAGAAAGTTCCTCGACAAACTCTGCTGGGAACAAATCGGCGCGGGTGGAAAATAACTGCCCAACTTTAATGAAAGTGGGCCCCAAATCCAAGAGTGTTTCTCGAACCCAGATAGCTTGAAAGCGGCGTCTGGCAACTTTCTTTTCTTCAGTCACGCCTCCCCAGTAGCTCCAATTTTTGCTGTCGAGCCACAGGGAAGCCAGCCAGAGCAAGACAAAGGCCCAAATGTCGAAGAAGCGCCGCTGTCGGGAGTATTTTTCGCGATTCCAGCGATAAGCTTTACTTTTGTAGGATTTACCAGCAGCAGTTTTTGGCTCATCGCCGTCGCGAGTGCGCTTGTTTGAGCGCTGGCGATTAACAGAGTCATCAAGGAGAGCAGACACTTGGGTTCCCAAATTGCTTATTTTATGTTGTTGCTTTGATTGCAGGTAGGAGCGCAGGAGCGCATTGCTGTGCGCTCGCGTAGTCGTAAATAATAGTTTTGGTCGAATCGAGCGCTAGGGCAAAGTGCTGCGGTAGCGCTGCAATTGGGATCGCACCAGGGCGACTTCGGCGCGCAGCTCGTCAATAGTCGCTTGCAACTCTGCAGGATGGATGTCTTGAATGGTGGTGGTGCTTGCAGTGCCAGTTCTGGTCTGCATCGCCTCCTCCGAAGCTCGATTAGCCCGTTCCACAACTCGATCGGTGAACTGCCGCAGGCGTTCTCTTTGTTCTGCGTCAAATTTGCCGAGTTCAGAGAAAGCGTTGGTTGCTGCGCTTTCTAATTGCTCGTACAGTGCTTCGGCAAGTGCTCTGCCTACAAAAAAAGCATGAACTGGGGGTTTACTCATAAAAAATCTCTGTGCGCTTCCGCAACAAATTATAACTTGCTTGTCCCCGATGGTGCTTGTTCCCAAAGAAAGCAAGTTTGGGGGAATTGACACTCCCACCCCTCGATCGGGGATGGGATTCTTGAGAGTTAGAACAGTCTAACGCGCAACGGCTTAGCCCCCAAGCCTCGCTTACACTGGCTAAAATTCGAGGTTGGGGTTGCTTTGTACCAAAAGGTTTGCAGCTTGGCAGCAGTAATACGCGACATCACACCACCTCAGTGCCGCACACATATTCTAACATAATTTAAATCAAAATATCAAACACTCCTGCATTTTTTTGCGGGGATTTGGATTGCAGAGGGAATAGGAAATATTCAATAAACTCTGAGCTAGAATGTTGGGATTTTTCGATTCTACCGCAGGTTTTGCGAGATAGTCGTTGGCGACGAAGGGCATTATTATCTCCACTACCGATCGCCTATTTGCTGACTCATAAAACCAAGTATTTGTCCGCACTTTTAAGGAACACAACAAACAATACTAATTTGTCGCAGGTTCAGGAAAAGGCACTGCGGGATCTGCCACAGGGGGTGGTGAATCAGGTGCGATCGAACTATCTGAATTGCTGCCACTGCGACTGGGTACCGCAGGCTCAGGCGATCGCTCGGTCGGCGGCGCTAGTTCTGGTGGCGAGGATTCCGACGGCGGCAAGGTTTCAGCGCTAGGACTCTCAGGGGCAGGCGGGGCGGGTGCGGCGGGCGGTTCTGGCGGCAGGGGCGCAACTTCCGGTACCGGTGCGGGTTCTGGTTGGGGTGCTGGCTCGATTTCGGTTTCAGGCTCGGGAATGGGTGACTCAGAAGGCTGCTCTTGGGGCTCGGGCGTCGGGGATGGCTCAGGTAGGGGTTCGGGATCCGGGGCGGGAGTTTCCGGGCTTGGGGACTCAGAAGGTTCGGCGCTAGTTTCAGAGGGCTCGATCTGTTCGGGAATGTTGCTGCTTTCTAAGGGCGGTTTAGGGCGCTTGTTGAGTTCGATCGGGTAGAGAGGGCTGCTTTCGACAGACGGCTGCCCGAACATCGGCCCTGACAAATCGCGGGATTTGAGCAAATCTTCCAGAGATGGGAAGGACTCAATTTTGGGACTATTGCTGAGACTGGTGCTGTTGTAGTGCGATGCTAGGTCAAAACCCATCCAGCCTGCAATTGCAGCCGTGACGACAAACGCCAGCAAAGTCAACTGCGGCGGGGGAGGTGCGGGCAATCGCAGACTTTGCTTGCCTTTTCTTTTTGCTGGTACTCGCTCTGTTTCTTGCAGCATGGTGAGCCAATTTTCCACTGTCTGAGGGCGGTTGTGGGGGTCGATTTCGAGTCCCTGAAGGATGGCTCGCTCGATTCCCGGGCTGAGGTTCGGCTGAAATTGCCGCAACTCGGCCAGGGGAATGCGATCGCGCAGGGGTGCTGCTACGGGCGCTACACCGGAGAGCAAGTAGTAGAGGGTGGCGGAGATCGCGTAGATGTCTGTCGCCGGTGTACATTTACCGTCGTAGAGGTATTGTTCGATCGGCGCGTACCCCGGCGAGAGCAAGTTAGTGTGGGTTTGTTTGGTGCCAGCGGTAAAGCCGCGAGCAATGCCGAAATCTATTAACATTACCAGATGAGAATCGGTTCGCCGGATAATATTTTCTGGCTTGATATCTCCGTGCAGCAATCCGCTGTGGTGAACGGTACTTAAGGCTGAGGCTATTTGCCGAATATAGTGCACGGCCTGGGCTTCTGGCAGCGGCCGATCGGTTTCGACTATTTGGGCGAGAGTTTGGCCCGGAATGTAGTCCATTGCGATAAAAGACTGTCCGGCTTCTTCAAAAAAGTCGATGACTCTGACTATGTTGGAATGCTGACACCGCGACAGGCGTTGGGCTTCGGCAATAAACTGCTGCTGGAATTGGGCAGATTCTGGGTGTTGGCGCAGACTTTCGTTGAGGGTTTTGAGTACGACGGTTTGGTTTAAATGGGTGTGGATAGCTCGGTAAGTGATGCCGAACCCTCCTATGCCTAAAGTCGCGTTAATTTTGTATTTGCCCTGTTGCAGGACTGTTGCTGGCGCTAAGTTCATCTTCAGTTGATGCCGTTTCCCAAACTATGCTACCGCCTTTGGGTTATTTCGCAGAGTTAGGGGTGAGGTTCGATCGATCTGCGCCCTAGTTTGAGCTTGAGCTCTGCTATATCTTTAATCTTTGCATCCCTACGTCATTTTATCTGTAGTAGGTATTGTGAAACTAACGCTCCGGCTGTCCAATAAAAATCCCGCTCTTGTGGAACGGGAAAGCCATCAGGGTGCATCTATATATGTGACTATAACTTATGAGGGGTGTAACCCCTCTTTGTTTTATCAACTCTTTACAATTAGCCGATTTTTGTAAAAATTTAGACTTTTTTTTGACTTGCGAGCAATTTTATGATGATAAAAATGATCTGAGGGCGATCTTGAGCTTGAAGAAATGAAGAGGGAGAGTATTGACTACAGTAGAGTTTCAACCCAGATTCCGCACCGCCCAACGGGCAGCGTACACTGCAAGAGTTTCATAAAATTTATCGAGGCAAACTAGATCGGAGGCCAGCTTAGTACCCCTACTTTTAGGCCTAATAGTTCGGTTGCCTGGAAGCTGTCTACAGGCTTAGAAAATAAATATCCTTGCCCCAACTCACACCCCAACTCTCTCAGTTTCTGTAGCTGTGTTGGCGTTTCTATGCCTTCTGCCACGATATCCATACCTCGGCTGCGAGCCAGCGTTACTATCGTCTGGATAATTTCTACGCCACTGTTGTCTGCCCCAATGCGGCTGACAAAAGAGCGGTCAATCTTTAAAGTATCAATGGGAAACTCGTGTAAGCGGCTTAAAGAAGAGTAGCCCGTGCCAAAGTCGTCGATACACAACTGAATGCCTAGAGCTTTTATCTGCTTCAACATCTTTTCTTCCCTGGATACTGTTTCTAAAATGCAGCTTTCAGTAATCTCTAGTTTTAGAGAGTAGCTTGGAAGGGCAGTCTGCTGCAAAATCTCCTCAATTCGATTGAGTAGGTTGACTTGTTTGAGCTGCACGGGGGAAAGATTGACATTAATCGCCAAGGGAGGTGTTTGGGGAAACTGTTGCTGCCAAATACGGATCTGGTGACAAGCTTCGTGCAAAACCCACCACCCCAGTTCATTGATCAAACCAGTTTCTTCAGCCACAGGGATAAACTCGGCAGGCGGGTAGATGGTTCCAGATGGGTGATGCCAGCGCACTAAAGCTTCAAAACCACTCAGTTGCCCCGTAGAAAGGGAGACAATTGGCTGGTAGTGAACGCAAAATTCTTGTAGCACCATCGCCCTTCTCAAGTCGTTCTCCAACTGCAAGCGCGTCATCGCAACAGCTTGCATCGCTGGATCGAAAACTTCGTAACGCCCTCTGCCTTGAGCTTTAGCATAATACATTGCGATATCCGCATCTCTGAGTACGTCTTCTGGGCGATCGTAATCCATTGTGCTCAGGATAATGCCAATGCTGATCTCGGTAAATACTTCATAATCATTCAAATTAAACGGCTGCCTTAATTGGTTTTGGATGCGTTCAGCCACCCTGGTTGGTTCGTCAATATCTTTGATATCTTCTAGCAAGAGCACAAATTCATCTCCTCCAAACCGCGCAACTGCATCTGTGTGGCGTAAAGAAGCTTGCAGTTGACGAGCAACGCTTTTTAGTAATTCATCCCCAACCAAATGTCCGAGGCTATCATTGACCACTTTAAAGCGATCGAGGTCAATAAATAGCACCGCATATAAATAATCTTCACGTCTGTGCACCTTGCCGATCGCCTGTTGCAGCCGATTCATAAACCAAGCGCGGTTAGGCAAATCCGTTAGCGCGTCGTGAAAAGCATCATGTCCTAATTTTTCTTCCCTTTGCAACAACTGAACTTGAGCCTGTTGAAGCTCGTTGACGGTTTGCGTAAGTTCAGCCGTTTGAGAAGCCACCCGTTCCTCTAACTCACAAGTGAGTTTCTGCAAGGCGGCTTCCGCTTCTTTTCGCGCTTCAATTTCCTGTTTGAGAAGCGTATTTTGTTCTTCCAGAGTCTTGGTCAAATTTCGCAGTCTCAGGTGTAGTTGCACGCGGGCTAGGACTTCCTCTTGCTCAAAGGGTTTGGTGATATAATCTACTGCGCCCATTGACAGACCTTTAACCTTATCTACGCGATCGGTAAGAGCTGTCATAAAAATCACAGGGATATCTTTCGTTGCCACCGATGCTTTTAAGCGGTAGCAGGTTTCAAACCCATCTATCCCCGGCATCATCACATCTAACAATATGATATTTGGCGAAACTTCTTGTAGCTTTTCAATAGCACTTTCCCCATCCTTAGCCACTAAAACCTTGAAGCCTGACTCCTTCAAAAAATCGAACAGAAGTTTTAGATTATTCGGGTTATCGTCAACAATTAAAATTACATTTTCATTTTTGTTAAACATTTTATTTCCCAAAATGGATCTTCATAAAAGCTAGTAGTTCTTTCTCTTCAAAATTTTTCGCAAATTGCAAGATTTTATTAGCAAATGGTAGATAGTTACCGTCTATCTGCTTGAGTCTATTGGCTTCCTGCTCAACAATTTCAATATCGCCGATCCGAGCCGCATTAAACAGCGCTAGCAGCTCTGTTGATGGCGGTATCACCAGCTCACTACTCTGAACATTTAATAAATTAGTGAAACCTTCCTGCTGTTCGTCCGCCAAATCAGCAGGAAGGTCGTAAGTCCATTCTATTTGCAAATAAGTCTTTAATAATTCTAGCAATTCTTCTACTTGTATCGGCTTTGACACGAACTCGTTGCAACCTGCGTCTTTACTATTTTGCCGATCGAAGTTAAACACGCTGGCGCTGGATGCTATCAATATTACATCTTTAAAATCTGGTGATTTCCGCAAGCGCCGCGACATTTCAAATCCATCCATTACTGGCATCACTAAGTCTGTGATAATCAGATCTGGTTTAAACTCAGCAGCTTTATCTAAGCCCTCTTGTCCATCACAAGCTTCCATGATTTGAAAACCTAGTGGTTCTAAAAGATTTATCAGAAAACCTCGATTTTCAAATCGATCGTCTACAACCAAAATTTTATTTTTATTTCCTTTAAAACCATTTAAATTAATTGAATTATAGAGCGAATTTTGCTCAATATATTCAGATGATTTAGTCAGATCTAAATCGAGATAAAAAATACTGCCTTGACCGAGTATACTTTCGACTTTTATTTCGCCTCCCATCATTTGAACAATTTTTTGTGCGATCGCTAATCCTAACCCGGTGCCTTCTGCCTTCTGCTGAATATTTCCGACTTGTTCAAACGGTAAAAATATTTTTTCTAACTGTTCTGGTGCCATTCCCACGCCAGTATCTTGGATATGGAAACGAATTTTAGTAAGTGGTGATTGGTCGGAGTCTTCCCCCTCACCTATTACGCCTACCTTAAAAATAACACCACCCTTTTCTGTAAATTTAATAGCATTGCCCAAAAGGTTGATCAAAACTTGGCGCAGTCTTTTTTCATCAGCATTGACTGCCTGAGGAAGTTGATTTAATACTTGATAATTAAATGTAATTTCTTTTTGTTCGGCTCGGATGCGGCACATTTCCACAACTCCCATCAGAAAAGAAGGAAAATTAAAAGCTGAACTGTAAAGATCCATTTTACTTGCTTCAATTTTAGAAATATCTAAAATATCGTTAATCAGAGTAAGTAAGTGCGAACCACACTGGTGAATAACTTGGATCGCATCTTTTTGTTTAGGAGTTATACTTTTATCGCGTTCCATAATTTGAGCGTATCCTAGAATTCCGTTCAGGGGAGTACGGAGTTCATGGCTCATGTTGGCGAGGAATTCGCTCTTGGCGTGGTTAGCAGTATCAGCGGCAACTTTTGCCTCTTTTAGCTCAGTTGTCCGTTCTTCTACTCGATTTTCTAGATCTGAATTGGTTTTTTCTAAAGCAGCAAAAGACTCGCGCAATTGCTGTGCCATTTGGTTAAAAGATTGAGCTAGAATTCCCAGTTCATTTATGTCATTTACCTCTACTTTTTGGTCTAATTGACCGCTAGCGATCGCTTTACTCGCTGTACTCAAACAAAAAATAGGATGGGTAATCCAGCGGGAAGCGAGAATTCCTAACAGCGTCGCTAGCACTAACGCTAAAACGCAGAGTAGGATAGTGCTGCGGGTATTGGCATTGATTTCCTCCATAAAGTCGGCTTCTGGAACGACTACCACAATCAGCCAATCAAGACCTCTACCATCTTGGAATGGGCATACTTGCACGAATTCTCGCTGACCATTTAGCATGAATTCGAGTTGCGAGTTGCTATCTATTTCGGTGAAGTTACCAAAGCGTTCTATTAAATGCTGCGCTGTTCCCTGGATCAAAGGCACGCTGCTTTCAATCGCTTTTAATCTTTGCGTTTTTTTGCGATTTTTTTTATTGATAAATGGCTTCTCGGGGGTGGAAGAAGCCACTAGCAAGCCAGAGCGTTCTATGATGAAAGTCTTTCCGGATTTACCAATTTTTAAAGTTTGGAGAAAATCGCCAATTTTTGAGAGAAACAGATCGGTACTTACAACTCCTATAAAAGTGCCATTTTTGTCGTAAACAGGTTCGCTAGCGGAGATTCCTAGGCTAGGTTGAATATAATATTGATAAATTTTATTCCATTGGGGTTTGCCTGCAACTTTTGCGGCTTGATACCAGGGTCGGATGCGGGGATCGTAGTCTGGGTGGGTTTCCTTAAACTGAGTAGGGTTGCCCTCTCTATCTACGCGGACGATCGTATTGATAAAATTAGTAGAGCGATCGGTTATTTCAATAACCACACTGCCATCATCCTTATATCCAGCACCCGCATATTCTTTTTTTTCCCCTCCAAAACTGATGTAACTAACAGTGGAAAATTGCTTGAGCTGCCAGTAGAAGTAGCTTCTCATAGAACCCATATTGTCTGGATTCCACAACCCAAATCTGCGAATGGCATCGACGCTGATGGCATTGACCAAATGGGGGGTTTCCAAGTAAGTGTTTAGTTGTTGATTGATGCGGGCGAGTACCTCAGTTCGTAATTGGCTAGTAACGTTGTTGACAGCAGTTTTGCCGTTGCGTAGTGAGAGCCAACCTGTCAGTCCCACAGCGACAAAGATTTGCAGGACGAATGGTACGACTAAGACGAGGCGCAGCGGGATTTTTTGAGGGCTTTCTGCAAGTTCATTTTCACTTGCGATTAGTGTCATGGCGGAGTCATTTTAGTATTTGGATTGTTTCAAGAACTACAGTCGCTCACCCTTAATCATTTAAAGTTTCCTGCAGGGAAATTCTTTATTCCCTTTCTCTTGAGTACACATCCATTGATTTGTAGGTCTTGACCTCAATAGGAATTGATCTAAGCATACAATTATAGTCAGGACTTACGCACTATACGGCCTGAAACCCAGAACCATCGTGGCCCTCAGAGCCACCCTGACCCCCAGAACCCCTCTTAAAAAGGGGGAAACCGCTTCAAAAAGGGGGAACTGCTCCCCCAAACCACTTGAAAGCACCCTTGTCAAGCGTTTGGGGGATCTATGCGTAAGTCCTAATACTCTAGAGTGCAGAGAGCCTGAATCAATCCTAAACTCAACAATGCCATTAGTTCAGGTTGAATCTGGTGGGAAGCTAAAAAAGATCTGGCTGCACGATCGCCGGAAACGCCGCGGGGCGATCGGCGATATAGTGCTGACTTCGCTGCTTCGATCGGAGGGGTATAGTCCTGGACGCACGATTGTTGAGAAAGCGGGTTTTTTTACGAAAAGACGGGTTGTAGACTGGAGATTCGGTAAAAAACCCGGTTTCACCGGCCCCGATGCGTCCAGGACTATTGACATCTCCAGTTTCATCAATAAGCAGAAGGATTTATTGCTCGCCAATTAACTTATAGATGAAGTTGGCTCGGCTGTCTGTTAAGGCTTTGCTGTCCCCGATCGCCTTTGGAAAAAAATGATGTAATGATTGGCTATCGGATAACCAAAATTGGCTATTTCATGTAAGGTTTTACTCTGTATCTTTGATAACAATCCTAAAGAAAGGGAGGAACTTAAAAGATTCGTAATTTATAACTTCGTTGAAGAGGTGTTGATAGTTGTGGCAGCAGTCATCCATCAGCTTGACTGTTTGTGAAACCTGACAAGCGAATTTCAAAGGTGGTACCCGCCACGCGATCGATCGGTGGGATCGATCCAAAATCTAAAATCTCAAATCCTCAAGCCCCCGAATTTATCTCGCGCAAGTCAATCCAAAATCTAAAATCTAAAATCTAAAATCGAATGACGGGGTGGTGTTACCATACCGATCCATCCTCAAAGAATGGTTGGTCAATCCCTCTTTTACGAACTCTTAATTTGACCGAAAAAAAATGAGTAAATTTCAAAAATATAGCACGTTGTTCCACAGCTTCTGTTTTTCTCCTATGTCTGCTAGAGTTTGGGTAATGGGCGATCGGGATTGTGCCACTGGCGATCGGGCTTTTGCTACAGGCAATTAATTAGATATTTGGGTGAATTTTATAACTCTTGAACAATAGTAGAGCGACATCTTTGAACAATGATTAATCTACCCTTTTTCATCCTCGATGAGTTACGGATTTGGTTGTTGCTTAGCTTTATCATACCCCCGCAGTGACAAAAGAGGGATAACAAGGTATTTTGACTTACCTCTTGTGTCTCCAATTATTCCACACGCCAATTTGAAACCTCAAGAGGGTAATTGCCATAGCCGACTTTTTTTAATCCGGCCGAAGGGGAAGCTTTTCGGTGCGATCGCACATACAAACTCTTGTGGGGTAAGCATCCTTTAGCCCTTGACTTTATTTTCCCTCCACGTGTAATGTAAAATCCTTTACCATGATAAAGACCAATTTGTCATCCATCTTTTGACAGAAGCAGTCCGCCACTACTTTAGTCAGATAATAGCAATACCATCCCCAAAAACTCATGAGAGCTAGGGTTGCTGCTGCCTGAACCCGTACTGCTAACCAGATGTTTTGCACCATCAACGCTGAAGCAGCGGGAAACCCCTTCAAACTCGCCAAAGGTAACGGTCATGTCAACTGCACAGATAACAAGCCCCAATTCAAATAATGGTTATGCCAAACAGTTACTCAGAACCTTAGTAGCTGTCAAAAAAGGGGACTTTTCAGTTCGGATGCCCATAGACCAGACCGGTCTAGCGGGGAAAATTGCTGACGAACTTAACGACATTATCGATCTCAATGAGAGAATGGCGGCCGAACTCGATCGGATCGGCACAGTTGTCGGTAAAGAAGGCAAAATCGCCCAGCGGGCAACCATTGGCAGCGCCGAGGGGTCTTGGGCAGCTAGCGTAGATTCTGTCAATACCCTAATTACAGATTTAGTGCAACCAACCTCTGAAACCGCCAGAGTAATTCGGGCCGTAGCAAAAGGAGATTTATCGCAAACTATCGCCTTAGAAATAGAAGACAGACCCCTCAAAGGAGAATTCCTCCAAACAGCGCAAATTGTTAACACAATGGTAGACCAGTTGAGCTCCTTTGCGTCGGAAGTAACGCGGGTTGCTAGGGAAGTGGGAACCGAAGGGAAATTAGGGGTGCAAGCTGAAGTTAAAGGAGTTGCAGGAACCTGGAAAGATTTAACGGATTCAGTTAACTCGATGGCCGGGAATTTAACAGCACAAGTGCGGAACATTGCCGAAGTGACAACCGCTGTGGCAAATGGCGATTTATCCAAGAAAATTACCGTAGATGTAAAAGGCGAAATTCTCGAACTGAAAAACACGATTAACATCATGGTGGATCAGTTGAGTTCCTTCGCATCTGAAGTAACCCGGGTGGCGAGAGAAGTAGGAACCGAAGGCAAATTAGGCGTGCAAGCTGAAGTCCGAGGAGTAGCAGGAACCTGGAAAGATTTAACGGATTCAGTTAACTCGATGGCCGGCAATCTTACCGCACAAGTACGGAACATTGCTGACGTGACGACTGCTGTGGCAAATGGTGACTTATCTAAAAAAATTACTGTCGATGTTAAAGGTGAAATTCTGGAGTTAAAAAACACGATTAACATCATGGTGGATCAGTTGAATTCCTTCGCATCAGAAGTAACGCGGGTGGCGAGAGAAGTAGGTTCCGAAGGCAAACTCGGCGGTCAAGCAGAAGTTAAAGGAGTTGCCGGAACTTGGAAGGATTTAACTGATAGCGTTAACTTCATGGCAGGCAGTTTGACAGCACAAGTGCGGAACATTGCTGAAGTGACAACCGCTGTGGCAAAAGGCGATTTATCTAAGAAAATTACCGTCGATGTTAAAGGCGAAATTCTCGAACTGAAAAACACCGTCAACACGATGGTTGACCAGTTAAATTCCTTCGCATCTGAAGTCACCAGGGTTGCTAGGGAAGTGGGGACGGAAGGGAAATTAGGGGTACAAGCTGAAGTGCAGGAAGTAGCAGGAACCTGGAAAGATTTAACGGATTCAGTTAACTCAATGGCCGGGAATTTAACAGCACAAGTCCGCAACATTGCTGAGGTGACGACGGCGGTTGCTAACGGTGACTTATCTAAAAAAATTACGGTACAGGTTAAAGGCGAAATTTTAGAACTGAAAAACACCATTAACGTGATGGTGGATCAGCTTAATTCCTTCGCTTCTGAAGTCACGCGGGTGGCTAGAGAAGTGGGTTCAGAAGGTAAACTCGGCGGTCAAGCGGATGTCCGAGGCGTAGCAGGAACTTGGAAGGATTTAACGGATTCAGTTAATTTTATGGCGGGTAGTTTGACCGAACAAGTACGGAATATTGCGGCTGTTACGACGGCTGTGGCAAATGGCGACTTGTCGAAGAAAATTACTGTCGATGTTAAAGGTGAAATTCTGGAGTTAAAAAACACTGTCAACACGATGGTGGATCAGCTTAATTCCTTCGCTTCTGAAGTTACGCGGGTGGCTAGGGAAGTGGGTACCGAAGGGAAATTAGGAGTGCAAGCTGAAGTTAAAGGAGTTGCAGGAACCTGGAAAGATTTAACGGATTCGGTTAACTCAATGGCGGGCAATCTTACCGCACAAGTACGGAACATTGCGGAAGTGACAACGGCTGTGGCGAATGGGGACTTGTCGAAGAAAATTACAGTAGATGTGAAAGGGGAAATTCTCGAACTGAAAAACACGATTAACATCATGGTGGATCAGTTGAGTTCCTTCGCATCTGAAGTAACCCGGGTGGCGAGGGAAGTGGGAACGGAAGGTAAATTAGGCGTGCAAGCTTACGTGCGCGGTGTAGGGGGAACTTGGAAAGATTTAACTGATAATGTTAACTTGATGGCGGGGAATTTGACGGCGCAGGTGCGGAATATTGCGGAAGTGACGAAAGCGGTGGCAAATGGCGATTTGTCTAAGAAAATCACCGTCGATGTCAAAGGCGAAATTCTGGAGTTGAAAGATACTATTAACGTGATGGTGGATCAGCTTAATTCTTTCGCTTCTGAGGTAACGCGGGTGGCGCGGGAGGTGGGAACTGAGGGTAAATTGGGCGGTCAAGCTGACGTGAAAGGAGTTGCGGGAACTTGGAAAGATTTAACCGACAACGTAAATTCGATGGCGGGGAATTTGACTGCGCAAGTGCGGGGTATTGCTAAGGTTGTGACGGCGGTGGCGAATGGGGATTTGAAGCGCAAATTAATGCTGGAAGCTAAGGGAGAAATTGCGACTCTGGCAGATACGATTAACGAGATGATCGATACGCTGGCGACGTTTGCCGATCAAGTTACTACAGTGGCGCGGGAAGTGGGAATTGAAGGGAAATTGGGAGGTCAGGCTAAGGTTCCGGGCGCGGCGGGGACGTGGCGAGATTTGACGGATAATGTGAATGAATTGGCGGCGAATTTGACTACTCAGTTGCGGGCGATCGCCGAAGTGGCTATTGCTGTTACCAGAGGCGATTTAACGAGGTCTATTTCCGTCGCCACAGAAGGAGAAGTTGCGATCGTTAAGGACAACATTAACCAGATGATCGCCAATCTCCGGGAGACTACGCAGAAAAATACTGAGCAAGATTGGCTGAAAACAAACCTTGCTAAGTTCACTCGAATGCTACAAGGTCAGCGGGATTTAGAAACAGTTTCTAAACTAATTCTCTCAGAATTGACGCCGCTGGTTTCTGCTCAACATGGCGTCTTCTTTATGATGGAAGCTGTCGAGCACGATCAGTTTCTCAAACTGTTAAGTACCTACGCCTACCGCGAACGCAAGCATCTGGGAAATAGATTTAATTTAGGCGAAGGTCTGGTAGGACAGTGCGCCCTGGAAAAGGAACGAATACTGTTGACAGAAGTGCCGGAAAACTACGTTAAAATTTGCTCGGGTCTGGGAGAATCTACGCCGTTAAATGTCGTGGTTTTACCCGTATTATTTGAGGGACAAGTAACGGCAGTAATCGAGTTAGCTTCGTTCCGCCGATTCAGCGAAATACACTTGACATTTCTCGACCAACTTACAGAAAGTATCGCCATTGTTTTAAATACAATTGCGGCGAGTATGCGGACGGAAGAATTGCTGAAACAATCGCAGTCTTTGGCAGAAGAGTTGCAAACTCAGCAAAAGGAACTAACGGAAACTAACAAGCGTCTCGAACAACAAGCGCAGTCGCTACGCGCATCTGAGGAACTGTTGAAGAGTCAGCAGGAAGAGTTGCAACAAACGAATGAAGAACTAGAAGAACAAGCTGAATTGCTAGCGCTGCAAAATAAGGAAGTTGAGCGTAAAAATCGAGATATCGAACAGGCGAGAGGGTTGTTGGAAGAAAGAGCCGAACAGTTGGCTCTAACTTCTAAGTATAAATCGGAGTTTCTGGCAAATATGTCTCACGAGTTGCGAACTCCGCTGAATTCGCTGTTGATTTTGGCTCGATTGCTTTCTGACAATACTGAGGGTAATTTGACTCTGAAGCAAGTTGAATACACGCGCACAATTTACTCGGCGGGAACAGATTTGTTAGGGCTGATTAATGATATCTTGGATCTCGCTAAGATTGAATCAGGCACGATGTCTGTGGAAATAGAGCAAGTGTTGTTTACGGACTTGCGAGATCATTTGGATCGGACTTTCCGCCAAATCGCCCAGGATAAGAAGTTGAGTTTTCAAATAGAGCTTGAGGGTGGGTTGCCAAAAGGTCTCTATACTGATGCTAAACGGCTGCAACAAGTTTTGAAGAATCTCCTCTCGAATGCGTTTAAGTTTACAGAGCGAGGTGAGGTGAAATTGCGTGTCGAAGTAGCGCGGGAAGGGTGGAGTATAGAGATAGAAAGTTTAAGGACTTCCCCTACGGTTTTGGCTTTCTCAGTTAGCGATACGGGGATTGGGATTTCTGCTGAAAAACACAGGGTTATTTTTGAGGCTTTCCAACAAGCTGATGGTAGCACTAGCCGCAAATACGGAGGTACAGGTTTGGGTTTGTCAATTAGTAGAGAAATCGCTAATCTGTTAGGCGGAGAAATTAAATTGACAAGTCACCCTGGTGAGGGTAGTAAGTTTACGCTTTATCTGCCACAAACTTACCAAGAATCGCGAATAATGAATGATATGGAACCGGGAACGGGCAAGCAAACGCCTCAATTACCCCCTCCTGTTTCTCCCGCACTTCCTTTGCCGAATTTCCACTTGCCGATCGCGCCTTACCCCTCACCTTTAATCTCAGATGACCGAGAAAATATTGAGAATGGCGATCGCGTGCTTTTGATTGTTGAAGATGATGTAAACTTCGCTCGCATTCTTTTGGATATGGCGCAGGAACAGGGTTTTAAAGGTTTAGTGGCTTTGCGGAGCGATATCGGTTTGGCGATGGCGCGAGAGTTCAAGCCAACTGCGATTATGCTGGATCTAAATTTGCCTGTGATGGATGGCTGGACAGTGCTCGATCGCCTGAAGCATAACCCGAGTACGCGCCACATTCCGGTTCACATTGTATCAGTGGAAGAAGGGCGGCAGCGCAGTTTGCAGTTAGGGGCGATCGCCTACCTACAAAAGCCTGTCAGTCGCGACGCATTGACCAAAGCTTTGACTGATATTAAGGGTTTTGTGGAGCGGAAAGTTAAGAATTTGCTAGTTGTAGAAGACGACGAAACACAACGTCTCAGCATTGTGGATTTAATCGGTAATCACGATGTTTCTACAACGGCTGTGGGTAGTGGTGCAGAGGCGCTAGAAAGTTTGAATTCAGGAAATTTTGACTGCATCGTACTCGATTTGGGACTGCCAGATATGACTGGTTTTGAACTGATCGATCAGATCAAGCAACAGGCAAATTTGAAAAGTCTGCCGATTATTATTTATACGGGCAAAGAGTTGACGAGAGCAGAAGAAACTCAACTCAAGCGCATGGCGGAAACAATCATTGTTAAAGATGTGCGATCGCCTGAGCGGCTGTTAGATGAAACTGCTTTGTTCTTGCACCGAGTTCAAGCAAATTTGCCGGAACCGAAGCGTCAAATGCTAGAGCAATTATATCAAACAGATTCGACGCTCACGGGCAAAAAAGTCTTGATTGTTGACGACGATATGCGAAATATCTTCGCCCTCACGAGTATGCTGGAGCGCCATAAAATGGAAATTGTGTTTGCTGAAAACGGCAGAGAAGGCATTGCTAAATTGCAAAATACGCCTGACATAAATATTGTGTTGATGGACGTGATGATGCCAGAGATGGACGGTTACGAAACAATGCAAGCAATTCGTAATATGCCTCAATTCGCTGCGCTGCCAATGATTGCTCTTACTGCCAAAGCGATGAAGGGCGATCGGGAAAAATGTATCGAAGCTGGGGCGTCTGACTACATTACCAAACCTGTTGATACTGAACAGTTGCTCTCGCTGCTGCGTGTTTGGCTTTATCGATAAGGGCAAGAAGGAAGAAGGAAGAAGGAAGAAGGAAGAAGGAAGAAGGAAGAAGGAAGAAGGAAGAAGGAAGAAGGAAGAAGG
>NZ_JAUBTB010000035.1:0-74715 GCF_036704965.1 Microcoleus sp. F10-B2
GTTTTAGGAGTCAGTTACGGCTGGTATGCAGTGGCTTGCCCGCTACTGATGGTTAATCTAAAAGGCAAAGGCGATCGAATGTGGTGGATAAGCTGGAGCATTGCCAATATCATCTATGCCACCAGTGCAGGCAGCTTGATTCAACTATTCGCAATCTTCACGCCAATAATCTTGGCATACCACAACCCAACCAAAGACCGAAAGCCAACGGCGATCGAGAAAAAGTTCTTCTACTACTTTTACCCAATCCACCTGGCAGGACTAACAGCGCTGCGAGCAATTCTATAAGGGAAGGCTCAAGAATCGAACTTGAGGGGAGCTTAGGCCGCTGTATTTCGCGGTCTCGCCTAACAGAGCCTAAACTGGGCCATCGCCAAATCCTCCCATCAATATTATAGTGCTGGGGATTCTTCATAGCATAAACTTTTCCCTGCCACTCAGCATTGAAGGAAAAGTTGCGCCTAACTCCGGTTCTGCCCAATTGAGCCGGAAAAGTTGTGCCACTTTCAACCGTAGCAATTACTTCTGCCTCCGTTGCACATCGCTCAATCAATCGTGCTTGAGCATGGGGATGTAATCTAACGCTCACGTTGCTATTACCTCCTTTTTGCCTCTTTATTTTTAAACTAATTTAATTCACCACAGCCGCATATAAGCATAAAAATAAAGGCATGAGTGTCCAACAACAACCTCATTCCATTTACTCCTTAAACTCTTCTAGCGGTTCGTCAAAATCATCAGACATCCAAACCATTCCTTTAGCACTCCCAGCTTTGGATGGCCAGCGCTTCTTATTAACTGCCGGTATCCCTACCAATTTTACAACAGGCTGATTATCTTTACTAATCGAAACTTCTTCACCTCTCATCGCCGCTGCGATTAATTCCAGAAGTTTTTCTTTAGCCTCAATAATGTCTACTATATACATAACTTGTGCCTCCTTAATATCAATCTATAACATCACCATTGTAACTCAATTAGATAAATCCTCTTCCTCCAAATCCACAGGCTGAAACTCTAAATCACCAGGCTGCAACTGAGCGGGAGTAGCCGGAATCGCTGCAATAATTGCATCGATTACTTTCGCCACCGGAATAATCTCCATCCCCAACTCCGGCACCGGTTGATTCTTAGGAATAATCGCCCTTTTGAAACCCAATTTTGCCGCTTCCCTCAGCCGCAACTCTAATTGCGAAACCGGCCGCACCTGTCCCCCCAAACCCACTTCTCCGAGCAAAACAGTGCGCGCATCAACCACCCGATCGCGAAAACTGGCCACAACGGCGATCGCAACTGCCAAATCTGCCGCCGGTTCATCCACCTTCAACCCGCCCACCGTCGCCAAAATCACATCTAATTTAGATAAAGGAATCCCCACCCTTTTCTCCAAAACAGCTAAAATTTGCTGCAATCTAGCATTGTCCACACCAGTAGTAGTGCGGCGCGGCGAACCAAAACTTGCAGGGCTGACTAACGCCTGAATTTCCACTAAAATCGGTCGAGTTCCTTCGCAAGTAACAGTCGTCGAAGTACCGGGAGAAAATTCATCTCTATTCCCTAAAAACAACTCCGACGGATTATCTACTTCTCGCAAACCGTTGGCTACCATTTCAAAAACACCGATTTCATGAGTCGCGCCAAAACGGTTTTTCATCGATCGCAAAAGTCGGTGAGAAGCAAAGCGATCGCCCTCAAAATACAGTACAGTATCTACCAAATGTTCCAAAACCCTTGGCCCGGCCAAAGCTCCATCTTTCGTAACGTGACCGACAATAAATAAAGTAATATTTTCTCTTTTCGCAACCTGCATCAAAGCAGACGTACATTCCCGCACCTGAGCCACCGAACCCGGAGCCGATGTTAAACTAGCAAAATAAATAGTTTGGATGCTGTCAATCACCGCCACATTAGGTTTCAGCGCTTCCAACTCCCGCAAAACAACCTCTAAATCCGTCTCTGGAAGCAAATAGAAATTCTCCGCTGAATTGTCCTCCGAATCCTTTTTAGCTTCCCCGTTACTGCCAGATTTATGCCCGCCGTTGCTTGACAAATCAACCGGATTAGCTACTCCCAAACGCTGCGATCGCAACTTCACCTGCTGGCCCGACTCCTCCGCACTGACATAAAGTATCCGATCCTTGCGGGCCAACATATTCGCCACCTGCAACAGCAGCGTCGATTTCCCGATTCCCGGTTCTCCCCCAATCAACACCAGCGAGCCCGGAACAATCCCGCCTCCCAAAACTCGATCGAGCTCCCCGTAACCAGAAGGCCAGCGAGACTGAGTTTGGTCGGAAATCTGCGATAATCTGAAAGATACCCTTGGTTGACCCTTCGACTTATCAGGGGGCGAACCGCCCACTGTCTTAGTTGTCACCCCAGTTAAACCAGCCCGCGACACACCAGCAGTAGGTTGCTCTAACTGCTCGTCAAAAGAATCCCACTTCTGACAGCTAGGACATCTGCCAAAATATTGTGGTGAATCATAGCCGCATTCCCGACAAATATATTGTATTCGAGGCTTAGGCATTGTTTTATGATAAAGAGTCACCCTTAAAATTTAGAAAAGTCTGAGTTAAAGCACTTATCAAGCTTTCAGACCAATCGCCGCCCATGATTCAATTTGTGTCTTCTATGATAGGGTACAAAAAAATAACATTATCTGAAATGTAACTTAAGGAGTGCTCGGTAACTTGGAAAACCATAAAGAAAAAATTCTGGTAGTCGATGACGAAGCCAGTATCCGCCGCATTCTGGAGACTCGCCTTTCCATGATTGGCTACGATGTCGTCACCGCTGCTGACGGCGAAGAAGCTCTCGAAACATTTCGCAACACCGAACCCGACTTAGTGGTTTTGGACGTGATGATGCCAAAGCTAGACGGTTACGGCGTCTGTCAGGAGTTGCGTAAAGAGTCAGACGTACCCATCATCATGCTAACCGCCTTGGGAGACGTAGCCGATCGCATCACCGGTTTAGAATTGGGCGCCGACGATTACGTCGTCAAACCTTTTTCTCCCAAAGAACTCGAAGCCCGCATCCGTTCGGTACTGCGCCGGGTTGACAAAAATGGCGCTTCGGGGATTCCCAGTTCGGGAGTCATCCACGTCACCAATATTAGGATTGACACCAACAAGCGCCAAGTTTACAAAGGCGACGAACGAATTCGGCTCACGGGCATGGAATTCAGCTTGTTAGAACTGCTTGTCAGCCGTTCTGGAGAGCCTTTTTCGCGATCGGAAATTTTGCAGGAAGTGTGGGGATACACGCCAGAACGCCACGTAGACACCCGCGTAGTGGACGTTCACATCTCGCGGCTTAGGGCCAAGTTGGAAGATGACCCCAGCAATCCCGAATTAATTCTCACCGCCCGCGGCACTGGCTATCTCTTCCAGCGAATTGTCGAAATTGGAGAAGTAGGATAAAGTCAGTTGGCAGTTGGCAGTTGGCAGTTGGCAGTTGGCAGTTGGCAGTTGGCAGTTGGCAGTTGGCAGTTGGCAGTTGGCATTAGTTAAATTACCAACTACCAATTACCAATGACTAATGACTAATGACTAATGACTAATGACTAATGACTAATGACTAAATCTGATCCTAATAAAGTTTTGCGGCAATTGCCCTTAGTTGCAGGAGGTTTAGCAGGTACGCTGCTAATGGTCAACCGCTTGCTGACAGAGCAAATCACAGATTCTCAAGCTCGATCGGACGCTTTGGGAGTAATTGTCAGCGCTCTGCTGATTTTAACAGGTTTGCTGTGGCAGCAGGTGCAAGCGCGATCGCCCGATTCGGTAAAACTTATCGGCGAAGAAGGTTTTGAATTTGCCCCGGATTTGCCGGAGGCGGTGAAAATAGAATTAGCTTGGGCGTCGCGTTTGCTGTTGACAAATACCGCCACAAGGTCGATCGTAATTGTGTATCAGGGAAAAGTCCTATTGCGGCGCGGTATTTTAGGCATCAATCCCGAAGTCAAACCAGGGCCAATTTTGCAGCGAGTTCTCGACAAAAACAAACCAGTTTATTTAGTAAATCTCAATATTTATCCCGGCAAAATTGAATTTGACTATTTGCCAGAAAATACTCAAGGAGTCATCTGTCAGCCTATCGGCACCCAAGGCGTTTTAATCTTAGGTGCTAACGCGCCCCGCAGCTATACAAAACAAGATGAAAACTGGGTTGAAGGGATTGCCGACAAACTCGAAAATACGATCGCTGAGCACCTAAATTCCTAACTTCGTTAATATTACCCACAGTCAGGACATGGCGCCGTGCCGTTTCCCTACAATTAATCGAACGATAGTTACATCCGAGGGGGGCTCATGATTATTTTGGGTAGGGACACGGCAGTGCCGTGTCCTCAGTTGCTAGTGCAACCGGAATTGATATTACATCTAATATCATGTCCGGTCGATCGCTTATATTTATTTGCGAGTGCCAGCTTCTGCGCGAGCGAGCGAGACGCTCGCACTCAAATGATAACTGATTAACCGGATATGATATAACTCAAAACTCAAAACTACTAGCGAGCCCAATCAGTACCGCGCCACATCGTAAAAAACAAAACACTAGAAATCAGCGCGCCCAGCAGCCACTTAACAGCATTTTTAAATAACCCCAAGCGCTGGCTTGACTGAACCGCAGCGCTTTGCGTCTGCAACCGTTCCTTAGCCGGAGTAATTCTCGAAAGAATTTGCTCTTTCAATTGCTGTGGGTTTTGCGCATCCGTTTGTACCCCCAAACGGGTAAGTTCCCCCGCCAAATTCCTTAAATCTTCAGGAGTACCCTTATTCAGCCGTTCTTCCACCTGCTGCAACTGAGCTAATTGTTGGTTTGCTTGAGTAGTAATTTGCTGGTTATTTTGGTTGTTGACGTAGATAGCGCCAAAAATTCCCAAAGGTAGCATCAACAGAAAAACCAAGGCCAGCAGCAGACAGACCCAAGACAAAACCTTCAAAAAAACGTCTTCCAAACGTCTGCGGTCGTACCCTTCTCCAAAAAATATCAGGGCCATTGCCAGTAAAGGAACTGGCACCCGTTCCACTACAGCCCCAATTGTCTGCAATTCCCAGACGCGATTGCCAAAATTTGCTGGTATAAGAACTGCAATCGTATCTAATAAAGACAGAATTAATAGACCGTAGCCAATCCAACGCAGCCTGTAGATAGAAAAACCTTGCTCGCCTTGTAAGTCATTCATAAAATAATCAGAATTGTTGTTAAGAAAAATCTCTCTTGACTCCGCCCAAAAACGGATACTTGCTTTCCGACAACAGCCGTGGAGAGCCAAACATTTTAGACTAAGGTTCAAGCTTGCAGATTCACCTGTCGAGTAAATCTCAAATCTCAAATCTCAAATCTCAAATCGACTGGTTTGAGTCAAGGTTCGGGAAATCGCGGCTGCCACCACCCATACCAAGAAACCCAAGCATTCTCTAGAATTTTTTGGGCATTTTCTGGAGTTGTTTTATCCAAAGGCACAGACATCTGAGTCCACAAACAGCGCCGGTCTTGAATATTTCCCCTACCCAACAGCCAAAACAGAATGCGGTTTGGCTGCCAATCGCGAGTATTTCGATTGTATCTAAACTGTTGGGAAGTTACTGTAGCAGGGCCGCGAGGATTAATACACGAACTCAAATACAGTCGATTTTGCTGTTGCAAAAATCCGTGAAACCCTGCGCCTTGAGTGCTTGCTAATGCTAGTTTACCAGGAGATGACTTGAGAATAGTATGTCCTTTCATCATACCTTCGACATCTCCAATAGTGTCTACCGCATAGCGCATCTCTATTTCTAGAGCCATGCTATTTTTTTTGTATTCATATTTCCTGGCAGCTTTGAATTCTGAATTGTCGCTAAGTTTCAGCGGCGCGCTCTTGTTTAGTTTCCAATCGGCTAGAGGCACCGACTCTGGCAACTCAAACGGGGTAACAATATTATTGCCGATCGATGGATAAAAAAGCAATTTTCCGGCAACCAACAAAACCCCTCCCAAAGTAACAGCCAACAGGGAAATTCTCACTGGTTTCCAATAGGTAATAGCCATTAGCAATTCTGTTTTTCCTTATTTTGGGTTTCGTCTTTCAAAATTGCAAACCAGCAGAATAACCCGAAAAGAAATACAGCAATTATCGAAAAGATTACCGAACCATTTCCTTCGTGCCAGTATTTAAATGCTTCGGGTTGAGATAGCGATACCAGCACGGCCATGAGAGCAACTCGCGCGGCATTAACTAGAAATGCAGTAATTACGGCCACGAATGGCAGTACAATTTTCTGACCCGTAGTGGTAGGAAACATCAGCAAGAAAACCAGAGCTAGTCCTAACAATTGTAGCATCGCATTTACGCCGGAACAGCCGTGATACACTTCCACGCTGCCCTTTTCCAGGATTAGAAAAACCCCTTTCCGCACCACTTCAAATCCTAGATAGTGGAGGAGGAAAGCTGAAAATTTTGCTGTTAATAGGGCGACATCAACGAATACTCCGATCAATCCTGGAGGAATAGCTGTATAAGCAAGAATTAGAAGTTCCTGCCAATATTGTTTCAGTCCTTTTGTTCCCGAAGCCAGCAATGCTAGACTGATTCCCGACAAAAAAGGCGTTGCTCTGATAAAAAAGTCGTATCCCGATATCGACGAACTTTTGAGCAATATTAAAGCAATTAACGATGTCCCAAAGAAGCTGGCGAAAACTCCGCTTTCAAAAGTTAAGGATTCGTGCCTTTCCCAAATGAGAAATGCTACGACTCCCCAAAACAGTAACATTGTACCGAACAAGTCAGTGTCGTTTGTTCGGGAAGTCAGAGTTAGGTGTAGGGCAATCAAACCGGAGGCGATGCCTAACAGCCAGTATTTAGGTTCTTGGATGTGCTTGAGCCAGTTTATTTCGGTCATTGCTGCTTTTTGTTTTTACTAAAAGCTTCTAAAATGCTTAATATTGTAACTCTATTAAAATTATCAGCTACAAACACTTGAATTTATGCGTTTGGGGTGATTTTTAACTAAATCTTCACAAAGATTGACAAGGGCGAATGTGTGTGATAGTTACCTGCACCTAATTAAATCTGAAGTTAGGCGCTCATACCAAAGAAAACAGGTTTTTTAAGTGCGATCGATCGCACTTAACGACAGATTTTCGTCCCTCAAACCCGGTTTCTGCCCTTGGAGTTTAAATGTCAAGCTTGAAGGCAAGACAGAAACCTTTCTGGACGCACTCTTGAGCTTAAAAACCAGTTTTTACCGGTTCTGGTTTTTGGTAGCCCGTGCGTCCAGGAGTAGATTAATTAGAGTAGACTTTCCGGTAGTAAGTTTGATATTCCTCCGAAAGCAGGGGTTCCCACCACTCCCGATGGGCTAAGTACCATTCTACAGTCTGCCGCAAACCTTCTTCAACGGTTACTGAGGGAGTCCAACCTAACTCAGTTTTAATTTTGCTGGCATCAATAGCGTAACGCCGATCGTGCCCCGCTCTGTCTTTGACAAATGCGATCAATTGTTCGCAAGGACGGGCGGGTAAATCCTCAGCTAATTCGTCCATTAGCTGGCACAGCATTTTTACTAAATCGAGATTTTTTACCTCGTTGTTACCGCCAACATTGTAGGTTTCCCCAGGTTGGCCGCGGTGGATAACGACATCTAAAGCGCGGCAGTGGTCGAGCACGTAGAGCCAATCTCGCACGTTTTGACCGTCGCCGTAAACTGGCAGCGGTTTGCCCAATAACATATTGATGCACATTAACGGAATGAGCTTTTCTGGGAAGTGATAGGGGCCGTAATTGTTGGAACAGTTGGTGATAATTGTCGGGACGCCGTAGGTGTGGAAATAGGCGCGGGCGAGGTGGTCGCTGCCAGCTTTGGAGGCTGAGTAGGGACTGTTGGGCGAGTAGGCAGTTGTTTCTGTGAAGGCTGGGTCATCGGGGCCGAGACTGCCGTAAACTTCGTCGGTAGAAACGTGGAGGAAGCGCATTTGTGCTTTGAGAGAGGCCTCATCAATTGCTTCAAAATGCTTGCGGAAGGCTTCTAAAAGCGTGAAGGTTCCGACAACGTTTGTTTGAACAAAGGCGGCAGGCCCGATAATTGACCTGTCAACGTGGGATTCTGCGGCAAAGTGGGCGACTGTGGTGATGTTTTCTTCTTTGAGCAAGGTATCGACTAGGGTACGATCGCAAATATCCCCCTGCACAAACCGAAAATTTTCGCCTCCTTCCAAAGTTGCCAGGGTTTGTCTGTTTCCGGCGTAGGTTAAAGCGTCGAGTACGACTACTCGATCGCCCGGATAGCTGCTGCACCAGTGATGCACGAAATTCGAGCCGATAAATCCAGCCCCGCCCGTCACCAACAATCGGCGAGGGGCTCGCTCAATGCCTTGATTCCCGCTGTCTGTCATAAAAATAAGAGTTTTTCCAATAACTAAGCCTTTTCAAAAGTAGCCTTAAAAGTAGTTTGTCACCAAGTGTTTGCCAGCCTGTAACTAAATTTTCTACTGTCTCGCCTCAGATTTTGTAATTTGGGCGCGATCGCGCATATTGCTTCACAATACTTCAAACAATTCCGTTCAGTTAGTCAAAACGCTTACAGAGCAACCATTGCAGATTTTTAAGCTGGCAATTTAAAATTTGAATTGCGTCAGGCTATAGTTGAAATTTGCGATCGATCCGCGATTTGGAGGGCGCGCAGAGTTGATACATTTGTAAAGAGCTGTTACCATTAATTTTTTAATTATCCTTTACAATCTCCAGAACACCATGAAGAAGTTTCAAGTGTTAGCTGGCATTGCTTCCGTCGCCGCGATCGCAAGCAGCATCGCCATCGGTGACGCCGCATCTGCTTTCCCCTGTTCCTACAGCAAATCTGGCGCGGCTAAATCTGGTTCTGCGACAACGATCCTGGGTTCCGGCGGTTCGGAGCGCATGAATCCGTGGAAATCCTACAAAACAGCAGCTCTCGGTTTGCTGGGTTTGGCCGGGCTTGGGGGCGCAGGTGCGGCCTACATGAGCTACCGCGCCGGCAAGCGCGCTTCTGCTGCTTGCGCTGCGATGACCGATAATTTTGAAGTTTTTGAAGAGCCGATCGATCCGATCGCAGATGCAGGTGTAGCTGAGCCAGCAGATGCGGTTGCAGCCGTTCGCGAACACCCGGAAGCTCCGGGCGGCGAGCTGGATTTGCCGGTTTCGCCAGTTGCCGAGTTGAGTTCTGAAATTGCGATCGAACAAGTCCAAAGCGCGATCGTCAAATAGTTATCTCAAACCAAAGTATTCGCTCAAAAAACCTCCAATCTTCCATGATTGGAGGTTTTTTGAGGTAAAATTATCTACCGACAATTTCCTGTGATATCAATTCCGGTTGTGTCGGAATTAATTTTACCCGAAATCAGGACACGGCGAGTGCCTTAGTCCCTACAATCGATCGCGGTAGGGAAACGGCACGGCGCCGTGTCCTCTATCTCATTCCGGCGCAGCCGGAATTCATACGATCGCGATCGCGAAGCACAGCAAACAATAGACAAATGAATCGATAGCGCACAATCTCATATTCCGGCCAAGCTCTCGGAGCGCGGAATTAATACTAATTTAAAAAAGTCTGGCTAAAATTCTCAATCTCATACCAATTATTAAAAGTCGCAGTTCCCCGTCAGGAAAAGCCAGTGCTATTTCCCTACTGTATTTGCTCCGATTGAAAACTGCGATAAAATTAGATGACTCAAAGCGAGACAGTACGGTGCGGAGGCGATCGCTCAAAATGCCCTCGATATCAATCTGAGGTTAGACGGCAAGAGTGAAATCGCCTGCTATCGTTGGAAATATAGCCCTAGAAATTACAACTATAGGTTATTATGAATGCTTGGCGCGATCGATTCAATCAATTTACAGGTAAAACTCGACTGGCAGTTTGCCGGGTGTTCGTTCACCTAACAGGCGAAGAAGTTGCACCGCTGTTAGGAGTTCTCAACCGCACCGCCAGACAAGCAATTGATGCCGATGGCGACGTAGCAGTCTTAGGAGAAGGTCTTGTAGAAATTTGCAATCACCTGTTGCAGTACGACAACTACTGGCAAGCAGCAGCCAATGAAGGCGATGTTTTTTGGAATGAAGGCGAAGCCGGCGATTATGTGGATGAACTTTTCACTGATTCAGCCGAGCGCTATCTCAGCGAGCCTCAATACAGCACATCTGTTTACGATAAAAATTCCCCCTTGTCTTTGCCGGTAACTAGAAATGTCGTAGTGATGCTGACAGTTGCTTATGAAGGCGAAGTTCCTGCCCTAGAAACAGACCTCGCTGACATCAGCGCGCTGAAAGTCGGTTTAAAAGCAATGATTAATTTAAATTACCAGCAAAGGCTCCGAGCTGTGCAAGTTCACTTTTCTCCCGCACAGTTGGGAGACGAACTTACCAGCGACCAAGTGTTGGTCAATTTCCCAGAACTTATTCCCCTTTAAAAACTAGAAAAATCCCAACCATCGAAGCGGCGAAGAGAATTCGCTCAGACAAAAAAACGATGTCTATAGCAATCCTAAATGATTCAGATAAATTTGTAGGGGTAGTGCCTTTCTTTGCCTACCCCCTATCTATCGGGCAACCACAGGGGGATTGCCCCTACAATAATTATGTAAATGATTTAGGATTGCTATACTCCAAGCGGACGAGCAGAAAAGAGGGAAAAGAACACAGGTTTGTAGTGATGAGGGAATTCCTCAAGCTGGGAATAAATAAGAAATCAAGTTATGACTTCAAGCTCGATTAGCGATAGAATGTAAATCGAGTCGTTGATAATTACCAATTACCTTGATTCAGGACACGCAATTCACAGAACCCGGGCTAGAAGTTGTTTGCTTCTTCCTTTTTCCTTACTAATTACCAATAACTATTTATGATGATGCTGCGAAAACTGACAATTTATTTAATGGCTTTAACTTTGTTGTGGACGGCAACCGCCTGCGGTTCTCCTACCCCACAACCTCCTGCCAATCCGGCTGCAAATAGTAATGTTAACACGGTTCGTCCTGCGGCCAACAATAACTTGGCTCAAGGTCAATATCCCGTACAGCAAGCTACCTACAACGATGCGGATGGTGAATACAGTTTAATGTTGCTGAATACTCCCGCAGGCAGTCCCCCAGTTTACCGCACTAGGGATTTGCAAATGGCTCGCTTAACGGATGAAGAAATATCGGCAGGCAAGAAAAGTTATCTAAATCTGGATAACAATAAAGCGGTTTTGCATTTGACAGAAGATTTTAAAATTGAGTACGTTCACAACGTGACTGAAACTGTCACTAACCCTCAAACCGGTCAGCCGCAAACCGTAGTAGTGAGACAGCAATCTGGCTTCTGGGCACCGTTTGCTGGGGCTATAGCCGGTCAGGCGATCGGCAGTTTGTTATTTAGACCGCAATATTATATGCCGCCAGTCTATCAGCCGGGAATTATGACAGGATATGGCGGCTATGGCAATACTTACGGTCAAGCTGTTAACCAATATCAAACTCGCTACCGAACTCCGCCTCCTGAGGTGAGAAACCGTCAAGTTTTAAGGACGACCGGCCGCTTGCGATCGCCCACGTACAACCAGCCAGTAAGACCCTCAGTACGTCCAAATCCCAGTAATAGATCGACCGGTTCGGGTTACGGCGGCAGCACTTTGAGGCGATCGCCGCAGCCGCGTCAAAATCAATACAAGCGGCAGCCGAGTTTTGGTAGTGGCAGGAATTCTCGTCAACCCAGTCGGAGCGGTTCTTTCGGGAGTGGCAGAAGGCGCTGAGTTGAAGATTGCAAAAATCAGCAACTGAGGATCGGTAAAAGTAGATTTTATCTATCCTCTCGATGCCACGCCGCCGCAGGTATCGAGAATGAAAACTTTGGAATAATTGATTTAGCCTTATCTGTTTCTCCCAGACCAAAAAAATATGTGATTTAATTTCTACATTGGTATGTAGGTGACAATATGTCTTCTTCACAACCCCCGTCAGGGGAAAGAAATCCTCTAGGATTGGATGAATTGATTGCTATCTTGGTTGCCTTCGGCACGATGGGAGCAATTTTATTTTGGGTAACAGGTAAAAATCCCGATCGATTGAATGCCAGAAATTGGCAATTTCCAGCCGTTTTCTCTCAACCTGCTGTTACGCCCGCGAACCCGGAAATATTAACGCCTGCGCCGCCCAATTCGGATTTGCGATCGCCCGCTACAACCCCCGTTCCCTCAAAACCGGATGTCGCACCTGTGGCACCTTTAGGGCCAGTTGTACCGGCAACTCCTCCGGTGGGTGTAATCGTTGTTCCTCCCAAGCCAATTGCGCGATCGACTCCCGATCCGGCAATTACCAAACCCAAAGCGGCTAAACCAAAAGTTGGGCCCGTTAGATTCTCCGATATTCCTGACAAATATTGGGCGGGCCCGTTCATTCTAGCTTTAGTCGATCGCAAAATTTTTGCTGATTCCACCGACAACAAATTTCGGCCCGACGAACCGATGACGCGAGCAGAACTAGCGCGGTTAATTCAGCGAATGTCCGACGACAAAGAGCCGATCCGAAAATCGATTGATTTTAAAGACGTAAAAGACAAAAGTCCTGCCTCTACTGCGATCGACCACACCGTCAAAACTGGATATCTTAAAGGATACCCAAACAATGAGTTCCGTCCCGAAAAACAGATTCCGCGTGTCGAAGTAATCGCAGCTTTAGCAAGCGGTTTGAGCCTGAAACCATCAACAAAAGCAACCAAAACTTTACGAGTTTATACAGACAGGGCAAAAGTGCCGAAATGGGCAGTTAACAAAGTAGCATCAGCCACAGAAGCTGGCATTGTTGTCAACCACCCGAAGCGCACACTTTTGCAGCCGAATAGAATAGCAACTCGCGCTGAAGTAGCAGCCATGATTTACCAAGCTATGGCCAAAAAAGGTCAAGTACCTGCTAAGGCTTCAGAGTATGTTGTGAAGCCTTTAAAGTCGTCCAAATAGTATTTTAGGGGCGTTGCTCATCGGCCGCCCCAAAATAACATTTAATCGCTATTGTTTGTAGTCAGGACTCCAGCCCTTACTGCGAAGCAGCTATATTAATCTTGAAACACCATAATACTCCCCGAATAGCAAGCTACCCAAACCTGATTAGTTTCCGGATCGTAAGTAATCCCGATCGGGCTTGAATTAACCTTCACTGTTTGCAGCACTTTCATATCGCTCGTCCTAACTTTGCTCACAGTATTCGAGAAATAGTTGACCACATAAAGCAGTTTGCCCTCATCAGAAATTGTCATGCTGCGAGGGGCTTTTCCAGTAGAAATTTTGTCCACCACTTTACCAGTTTTTAGGTCAATCTTTGCCACATTTCCTTCACCGTTTAAAGTTGCATAAAGATACTTTCCGTTGGGGTCGATCGTCAAATGACGCGGCGC
This sequence comes from Microcoleus sp. F10-B2, assembly GCF_036704965.1. Classification (NCBI taxonomy): domain Bacteria; kingdom Bacillati; phylum Cyanobacteriota; class Cyanophyceae; order Oscillatoriales; family Microcoleaceae; genus Microcoleus; species Microcoleus sp. F10-B2. Next base: position 13,397 of record NZ_JAUBTB010000035.1, read on the forward strand.
ATTGCCAATATTTCTCAGCCATTCTACCGAAAAGTCTATGAGATTCACTTTCGCAATGTCGGAAGAACCCATGATGGCAACATAGGCATTTTTTGAGTCGGGAGTGACAACAATACCCCGAGGATATGCACCCAGTTTTACTCGCTCGATTTCGAGATTTTTATTGATATCAACTACGCTCAAATCCCAACTGCACCAATTGCTAGCGAGCGCGAAGCGATTGTCAGGCGAAACAGCATTGAATTTCGGAACTGCACCTACAGGAATTACCTTTTCTATTTTTAAAGTTTGGGTATTGATGCGGTACAGAAAACTTTGGTCGTGTTTTGCCGCTGGAGAGCACCTGTCGGTTCCCGGATTGCTAAACCCCGAACCGTACATTTTGTAGTTGGACACATAGGCATATTTGCCATCGGTTGAAAAAGCAGCTTCTACGGGAGAGCCTTGATAATTGCCTTTGAATTTAGAAAAACCGAACTTCGACAAGTTTACTGTATCTGGAATAGTCTTGACTAATTTAAAGTTCCTGTCGTAAACTGTGATTGTGTGGCGGTACATCATGTTTTGAGCAAAAAATAAACCCGAACCCGAATAAACTATTGATTTGGGTGAAATGTTGCCGTAAATTGTTTTTTTCAAGGTCATTTTTCCTTGAGTGTTATCGGGAGGATTTACTAGCTTTGTGGCTGGCAATTCACTTTCTTGATCGTCGGAATTTTCAGTTTTAAATGGTGGCAAAGATGGCTCTTGAAATAGAGGTTCTTGGGGCTGATTTTTAGTTTGCTCTTCGAGTTCGTTTGTGTTATATGTGGGGGTAGGAGATGGCGAAGATTGATCGACATTTGGCGAAATTTTTTCCGCAGCTTCCATACTCGCGTCTTCTGGCTTATCTTTCAGTGCTGACAAGGTTTTAGGGCCAACAATTCCGTCAACTTTCAGGTTGTTGTCTGCTTGAAACTTTTTCACAGCAGCGCGGGTGAGAGAACCGTAAAATCCTGTAGCCTTACCGCCAAAATATCCTGCTGCTTGCAGAGTTTTCTGGAGGTTTGCAACTTCCGGGCCAGAATCGCCTTTTTTGAGGGCGAGTGCGGGATTGACTAAATTGAAAATTGTGAGAGCGATCGTAAAGAAAAGTAAACGAGTTGAGGCTAAATTCAGGTGCCTTTTTGAGTTGGTCGATCGAGTTTGACCCGCTGCCGTTTCCCAAGTTTCAGCTAAATGTAGGTAGGCCAGTCCGTCCATAGTTTTTACCGGGTATTTTTGGTGCTATGATACACCAGTTAATACCATTTTAGATTTTAGATTTTAGATTTTAGAGGGGAAATGACTGATGCAATATGGGTTTGCAGCTTGCCTCCAGTTGCATTCTTTTTTTTAAGTTGTATAACATTGATTAAAGGAAAAATCTTATTATAATCAAACTTAGGGTGAAATATCCTAGCAGTTTTTAGAGCAGTTTTTAATGGTGTAAGCAAGTAGGAGCGATCGACAATGTGGAGTGGGGAAAAAACAACCGCAGAATCAACGACAAAAGAATCCCGCCAGACGTTGCTGTGGGACGGTGACGGGGGACTTTGCCAGCGGGCTTGGGTAGAAATCGATTTAGCAGCTTTAACTCACAATGTAAAACATCTTAAAAAACTCTTATCTCCCCATACAGAACTGATGGCAGTTGTGAAAGCGGATGCTTACGGACACGGTGCTGTTGCCGTCAGTCAAACAGCATTGCAAGCAGGTGCTAGTTGGCTGGGAGTGGCGACAATTCCCGAAGGAATAGAGTTGCGAGAAGCTGGGATAGAAGCGCCGATTTTGTTGTTGGGGGCAACCCATACAGCCCAACAGGTAAAGGCGATCGCCCATTGGTACTTGCAGCCCACTATTTGTACTGCCAAACAAGCCCTAATTTTTTCGGAAGTTCTCGCAGGCATTAACCAATCTTTGCCGGTTCACGCTAAGTTAGATACGGGAATGTCTCGCTTGGGTACGCCCTGGCAAGAAGCAACAGAATTTGTGCAATTAGTCAAGCGGTTGCCAAATTTAAAATTAGCCAGCATTTACTCTCACTTGGCGACAGCAGACAGTCCCGATCCCGCAGTTATGAGAGAGCAGCACCAGCGGTTTAAACGGGCGATCGAGCAAATTAAAATAGCAGGAATTACCCCCCCTCGCCTCCACTTGGCAAACTCTGCTGCTGCCCTCGCTGACCCGGATTTGCACTACGATTTAGTACGAGTCGGTTTAGCTACCTACGGTCTATATCCAGCACCTCACTTGCAGTCGAGATCCAATTTGAAGCCCGCAATGCAGGTAAAAGCTAGGGTAACGCAGGTGAAAACAATTGAAGCAGGAACAGGCGTCAGTTACGGCTATCAATTTATAGCTCAGCGCCAGACACAGATTGCCGTAATTGGTATCGGCTATGCAGATGGCATTCCGCGCAATCTTTCTAATAAAATGCAGGTTTTGATCAGGGGTAAATTCGTGCGACAAGTGGGCGCGGTGACGATGGATCAGTTAATGCTGGATGTAACTGATATTCCCGATTTAGAAGTCGGTGAAGTGGTGACGCTGTTGGGCAAAGATGGGGAATATCAAATTACTGCTGACGATTGGGCCGCGACTTTAGGAACTATTTCGTGGGAAATTCTTTGCGGTTTTAAACACCGATTGCCCCGCGTAGCAGTACACTATTAACAATAGTCAGGTAGGGGCTTAAACCCCTGCCTCATAGCAAAAGTCGGTTTAAACCGACTCAAGAGTTTGAAGGATAAAATTATCGACTTTAGTTTTCTTTTAGAGGACTTCCGCTATGAGACAGGGGTTAAAAACCCCTGTCGAACTCTCGTAATAAGTGATAATACTGAGACGGCAATTCTCAATTTCCAATTCCCAATTACCAATTGATATGACATTTATTCAGACGTTTTTACCAATAGCCCAAACCTTCTATTCCCAGCTAAATGCAGAAAGAACACAAGCCTTGGAAGTAGCCCAAGAATTCTCGAAAAGATTCGTGGAATTGGGGTTTAAAATAGTACCTCAACTGCTGTGGGCGATCGGCATTTTGTTAATTACGCGATTTGCGATCAACTTTGCGGGCCGCGTGACTCGCCGTGCACTGAGTCGCACCGAAGCCACGCTGCGGAAATTCTTAGTTCAAGCTGCTGAAATTACGATTTTGGTAGTGGGAGTAGTCGCTGCTTTGAGTCAGTTGGGAATTCAAACTACCAGTGTGGTTGCGGTGGTGGGTGCCGCGGGTTTGGCCATTGGTTTGGCGTGGCAAAATACTTTGTCGCACTTTGCTGCTGGGGTAATGTTGATTAGTTTGCGGCCTTTTGAAGTGGGAGATGGGATTGAAGCTGGCGATGTTAAGGGAGTGGTGGACAGCATCGGGATTTTTTCAACCACCGTGGTGACAGACGATCGCATAAAAATTATTGTCCCGAATAATCAGTTGTTTAACGGTACACTGAAAAATACAACGGCAATGGGAACGAGGCGAGTAGACTTGAAGATTGATATTGGCGATCGGCCGATCCGTCCGACAGTAGCTGAGTTATTAGAAATTGCCCACTCCCACCCGCTGGTGCTGGAGAATCCGCCCCCGACTTGTTTGGTAGCCGAGATTACTCCCGATACAACTATTTTATCTCTCCGACCTTGGTGCGCGTCGGTGGCCTACGAACAAGTGCGATCGCAAGTTCAAGAACACGTCAAAGAAGCCATGAATGCCTACAAAAATCAAGAACAATAGATATAAATCTCAAATCTCAAATCCCAAATCGAGCCGAGGTATTTCCCATGAGTCAGTGGTATCCACAGCAAATTTTGCAAGAACCCGGTGTCAGAATCACCCCCACCGAGAAACAAACAATTCTCAGCAAATTTCCGCCTCCCGACGAAAACGGTCAAATCTATGCCGACGGTGTTTTTGAAGGCGGCGGCGTGCGCGGAGTTGCGTTTTTAGGAGCGCTCAGATGCTGTAGCGATTTGGGCATCAACTGGCGAAAATTGGCCGGCACTTCGGCAGGTGCAATTACTGCCGCAGTATTGGCAACCGACTTGTCAATTGATGATTTAGAGGAAATTTTAGGACAGCTCGATTACAGCATATTTTTAACTCAAAAAAACAGTCCTCTAATTTTAAACGGCGACCCCGCCGACGACTTGCAATCCCCAGCTTGGACGCTACTTTTTCTCACAGTTAGCCGTCAAATGGGAGAATATTCGGCGCAGCCGTTCCGGCAGTGGCTGGAAGCAATGCTCGGTCGAGGTAACTTGCACACTTTTGCCGATGTCAAACAAATCGTAAAAGACCGGGAATTAAAAGTAGTAATATCCAACCTCACTCGCGGTGAAATGTTGGTGCTTCCCGACGACTTACGACGCCAGGAATCTGCCGATTCCGATGCTTTATACCAGCAGTTGCGACTGGCAAATCCCGAAGATTTTAGCGTAGCTGAAGCTGTGCGGCTGTCGATGAGTATTCCGTTATTTTTTGAACCTGGAAAACTCGGCGATGACTTAATTGTCGATGGCGGAATTTTGAGCAATTTCCCCTTGTGGATTTATGACAAACAATCTTTCGGTTCGACTCTCGCGATGCCCCGCTGGTTTACCTTTGGATTTCGATTAGTCGATACCGGAATTGAGAGTAAAGTTAAGATTGATACTCCGCTGTCGATGCTGGCAGCGATGTTCAGAACGATGATGAAAGCAAGAGACCGCTATCACCAGCGAGAAATGGATAAGGGCAGGGTGATTAATATTGATGTGACTGAAGCTGGGGTGACGACGACGGACTTTAATCTCGATGGCGATCGCAAGGCTCACCTGTATCGCTTGGGATATTTATATACTAAGAGGTTCTTTTTGAGTTCCAATTTTAGTTGGGAGAAGCACTTGAAAGCTAGGGGCTTTGGGGAGTAGGTTTCGAGTCTGGAGTTGGGTCAGAGGCAGATATTTGGTAAAATCTGCCTTTTGCCTGCGGCGAAAAGTATACAGAGTAAGGGATTGAAGAATTTTTAAATTAGGGGTTGGCAAGAAGAGGATGTGTGTGCTATAGTTAGTTACTGTCATCTTGGAGAGGTGGCTGAGTGGTCGAAAGCGGCAGATTGCTAATCTGTTAAGGGTGTTAACATCCTTCGAGGGTTCAAATCCCTCCCTCTCCGTTTTAGAGCTTGTAGGAAAAAATTCCTTTTAATCAAACTTTTGGACGGGCTAGAAGCCCATCCCACAAGAAATTTTTGTGGGATGGGCTTCTAGCCCGTCCAAATTATTTTTGCAGTTTAAGTCTAGTCTAGCCGCAATAATCAACTACTAAGTCTAATTCAGTGTATTCATCGCTTCGACAAATTGCCGCGATATAAATGGTAAAATCTCTTCATTCTTGCTATTCTCTTTCCCCTCGGTAAATACAACCAACAAATACGGCCGCAAGCCCGATATTTCAATATAAGCAGCATCGTGACGCACTTGACTTGTCAGTCCCGCTTTTGACCACAGTTTTGCTGATTCTGGCAATCCCCCGCCTAAAAAACCTGTAACTTGATTTTCGGGATCTGCTTTTAATTCTGCGGGGTCTAAACTGCGTTTCATTAAACCCATCATTTCTTGCGATGCTTTGGCAGAAACAGCTACGCCGCCGATTATACTGTGCAGCAAACGCGCCGCTGCATTTGTCGTCAGCATATTTCTATTTTCCATTAATTCTCCCAGAACTGCTCGCTCGCGACCGTAGGGGCCGTCACACCAGGTTTTTTGATTGACGTTAATATTTTGTAATTCCGGCCAATCTAATGATTGAAAGTAACGGTTGACGATGTTTCGCTGCTGTTTCCAAGTTTCAAAGGGGCCTGGTGATAATTCTGGGCCGCTGGTAGTGCCGGTGAGGGCATCTACTACTAAACCGGTGGCGTCGTTGCTAGAATCAACTATCATATCTCGGACGGCGCGTTCTAATTCTGGCGATGTTTGAATCATGCCTTTTTGCGCCCACTCCCAGATGGCAACGAGGTAGAATAATTTGACGATGCTGGCTGGATAAATTCGTTCGGAAGCCCGGTTGCTAAAACCTCGCGGTTGATATTTCCAAAATTCTTCTGCACTCAGGGCTCCGCCTGTATTGACTCGCACCGGCGGATCGTAGACTATCCAGGTAATGGCTGTACGATCGCCGCTTAATCCTGTAAATTCTGCTTTGGCTGCCTCTATAATGCTACTGCCGAGGGTTTCTAATTGTTCGTCTTTGTGGAAAAATGTCATGGTTAATGGCTGACGGTTAACGGTTAACGGCTAACTAATGGCAATCTATCGTTAAATGCGAACAATTAACAGCAAACAATTAGCAATTAGCAATGGCCAATTATCAATTATCTGATGTTGTGGAGTACCGGGCCCGATCGCACATAAATATTTACGATTCCCCAAAGTGCGATCGATTGGCAACTCAAGCAGCGCTGGGGCGACATTTGCGAGTAGTTGACCCCCCCCAGCTTATCAAGGGGGCGAGAAATGGCATAGACTCGGTTGTTCAGGGGGATACAACCGCTGTGATGGTGCGGCTGTGCGAAGATGATTATCCGGGATGGCTGGATATTCGAGATGTTGAGTTGCTCGACCCGACAGAAACAGTGTATCATCCTCTGGTGCTTTCTCAGGCCCAAATCAAGGAAAAATTACCAATTGTAATGACTTTCGCTCGCGAGGCTATGCACCAATCCAATTATTATCTTTGGGGCGGTACTGTCGGGCCGAATTATGATTGTTCTGGCTTGATGCAAGCTGCTTTTGTTGCTGCGGGCATCTGGTTGCCGAGGGATGCTTATCAGCAGGAAGCTTTTACTAAACCTGTTAGGATCACTGATTTAGAACCGGGGGATTTAGTATTTTTTGGTACGCCGGAAAAAGCAACTCATGTAGGATTATATCTCGGAGATAATCGCTACATTCACAGTTCGGGAAAAGCACAAGGTCGCAACGGTATCGGTATCGATGTTTTATCGGAGGATGGGGATCTAGTCAGTCAAGCTTATTACCAGCAATTGCGGGGATATGGTAAAGTTGTGGCAAGTTATCAACCTAGTTAGTTTAGGGCTTATGCACTACGAACCAAGAAACCGGGTTGTTCACCGAGATTCAGGGTTTTAACGAATTATTTTTCTAAAAAACCCGGTTTCTGGCCACCCGTGCTTCTATGACTATAGTTGTTAACTGCTGACAAATGACAAATGACAAATGACTAATGACTAATGACTAATGATTACTAATGTTATCGAATAAATAAATGGACGCTGCATTATTTTTGGAAAAATTGGCTGCACAGCAAGCTGAGGCTGAGGTTGTTCTGGACGTTTCGGTGGTGGTGCCGGTGTATAATGAGGTGGAAAGTTTGCCTCATTTAATTGAGGCGATCGCCTCTTCTATCCAACCATCTGGACTCAGCTATCAAATTATTTGTGTAGATGACGGTTCTAAGGACGGTTCTGGTGAACTTCTCCAGCAGTTAGCCAGCAGTCGCGATGACCTTTGTGCTGTAATTTTGCGCCGCAATTACGGACAAACTGCTGCCATGTCCGCAGGTTTCGATCGCGCTCGCGGCCGTGCTATTGTGACGCTAGACGGCGATTTGCAAAATGACCCGGCTGATATTCCGCTATTGTTGGCAAAATTAGATGAAGGCTACGATTTAGTTAGCGGCTGGCGGAAAAATAGGCAGGATAATACTATCAGCCGGTTGATTCCTTCTAAAATTGCGAACTGGTTAATTGGTCGCGTTACAGGCGTAACTTTGCACGACTACGGCTGTTCTTTGAAAGCTTATAAATCCGAGTTGGTAGCCGACTTGAATCTCTACGGGGAATTGCACCGCTTTTTGCCGGCGTTGGCGTTTATTGAAGGGGCGAGAATTGCAGAACTGCCGGTGCGACACCACGCCCGCCGTTTCGGTCAAAGTAAGTACGGGATTTGGCGGACTTTTCGGGTGTTAATGGATTTGTTAACTATTTCTTTTATGAAAAAGTTCCTGACTCGACCGATGCACGTTTTTGGACTTTTGGGACTGAGTTCTATGACGTTGGGAACGGTTTTAGGGATTTATTTGACTTTTCTGAAATTGGCTTTTGGTCAAAGTATTGGCAATCGTCCTTTGCTGATTTTGGCTGTGGTTTTGCTGTTAACTGGCGTGCAGTTATTTTGTTTTGGTTTGCTGGCGGAAGTGATGATGCGGACTTATCACGAGTCCCAGGGAAAACCGATTTATCGGGTGCGCGAGGTGTTTGGTTCTAAGTAAACGATTCACAACTTACGCAGGATTAGAGTCGAGAGGGTCATCACTACCGTATCTCTCCTTCAGAACGGAGGCTCCTCGATATCTCGACCCTGGTTATGGGTAAGATTTCAGCCTTCGATCGTTCGCTGTCTTTGTGTTGTAGGTTATCGGTTGCCGTCGCGAGAGTATGTTACTGTATAGAATAGGCAATGTCAGGAACAATCGCGATGAATGAAGAGGAGAAAGAAAGCGAAACCCCAACTTCTTACCACTATGTAACAGACCCTGAAAAATGCTATAAAATCCAAGAGAAGTACGGATGGGAGTTATTGGGATATGAGGAAGTCGGCGGGGATATTCTCAAGGTGAAGTGCATTTATGAAGGGGAAACTCAGTTTCCAAGTTATTTCTCAGAGGATGATTGACTATGCGGAAATATATCATTTTTCAAACATCACCGACCGATGAAGGATGGGAATTGAGAAAATTAGCTCACACGGGTTTTTTAACAAGAATTCTGGCAGAACATTATGCTCCTGCTAGCCGTCCATCCCCAAAACCGGGATACCGACTGAGGGAATATCACAGGGTTTCTGAATCCGCCAATCCAGATTTTCCTAAAGAAACTACCCACAGCCGCATAGGGGATTGGGAAGTTAGTAGAGTTGAAGAATATGCTCCCACTATTCCTGGTAGTGACTATGATATTGTTGTGATTTGCTATTGCAAGTTTGCACCGATTGAGTCGGTTTTAGAGCCGTTGCTTCAAGCGCAAGTTACCGCAGATTCTTTTGGAGGAAATGAGGAAGAGTACCAGGAATATCGGAAGCGAACTGCCACTCAAGTTGAGGTTAGATAATAATTAGTCCAGGGATGGCATCTTCTTGCAATAATTTACCTTCACAGTTAAAAATCTCCCACTCAACTTCATAATAAGAGAAAACCTAAAGGAAAAGTTTTGAGTTTTAAGTTAAATAATTCAAAACTCAAAACTCAAAACTATTTTCTAACTCATTACTTTTTGTGCTTGTCGCAGAGATGTAATAGTTGCGATCGCGTGTTGGGAAACTGCGTCTATTTCTGCTTCGGTATTGAACCGGCCAATACCAAACCGAATTGAAGCATAAGCTAATTTGTCCGATCGCCCGATCGCAGCTAAAACATGAGATGGAGATATTTTCGCCGAAGTGCAAGCAGATCCCGAAGAAACTGCCGCCGCCGGTTGCAAGCCCAACATCAACGCTTGACCGTCAACGCCACCTACACTAATATTCAGATTCCCCGGCAATCTCTTCGTAGCGTGACCGTTGAGAACAACATCGCCCAATTCACTCAAATTTTCCCACAAACGCTGCCGCAAATTAACCACTCGTTCTGTTTCCGACTCCATTTCTGCAATTGCTAATTCTACTGCTTTGGCAAACCCAACTATTTGCGGTGGGTAGAGAGTTCCCGATCGCATTCCCCGTTCGTGGCCTCCTCCGTGCATTTGCGGCGCTAGCTGCACTCTCGGTTTGTTGCGGCGCACGTAAAGAGCACCGATGCCTTTTGGCCCGTAAATTTTGTGGGCTGTCAAGGACATTAGATCGATATTCATCTCCTCTACGTCGAGGGGAATTTTGCCGATCGCCTGCGCGGCATCTGTGTGAAAAAGAATCTCATTTCCGCGACAAATTGCTGCAATTTCTGCGATCGGCTGGATGACGCCAATCTCATTATTAGCCGTCATCACTGAAACCAAAATTGTCTCTGCCCGAATCGCTTTGATCAAATCGCCTATATCAATCAATCCGTCGCTTTTCACCGGTAAAACAGTAATGTCAAACCCCAATTTTTGCAAATAGGTACAGGGGTCAAGAATTGCATTGTGTTCGGTTTTTACTGTGATAATGTGCTTTCCTTTGCTGAAATAAGCTTCGGCGATGCCTTTAATCGCTAAGTTATTTGCTTCGGTTGCGCCGCTGGTAAAAACAATTTCTTCAGGCGAGGCGTTAATCGCTTCTGCTATGATTTGTCGTGACTGTTTTACCGCTGCTTCTGCTTCCCAGCCGTAGACGTGGTTGATACTGGCTGCGTTGCCGAATTGTTCGGTGAAATACGGCAGCATCGCATCAAGTACCCGTTTGTCTACGGGGGTTGTGGCGTGGTTGTCGAGGTAGATAGGACGTGCGGACATAGTGCAGTTTTGGTTGAAAAAAATGTTAGGTTTATTGTAGACGAGCCCCTTGTTCTACTACAAAACTTTATAATTAACAAATATTTGTGAAGATTTATGCGAGCTGACATTCAGGGATTACAAATTACTGTCGGCGAGATCAAGCACCTCACCGGCGCGGGGCCCGATCGCGTATACCGACCGGCGAGTGCTACTAAGTTTGCCCGCGAAGTTCTCAAAACAGTCGGTTTAATTGTTTTGGTTCTCATCAGTTGTTGGCTGCTGGTTGCGATATTTCCTAGGGCGTATGTGTTGTGGCTAGCCCTCCACCTCGCTGCCATCCTCGGTTTAATCTTTGAGGATGCGTGGAAAATTCGGTGCAGCCGCCAAAACCAACATTTAATCAATCTTTTTGATGATGTCGATCGCTATAACGGTATAATCAAAGCGATTGAAATTAATGACAAGATAGAAGATGCCGGCAATGTGGAAGTCAAAATCGGCGATCGGGCCAAAGTAATTCAAGCTTTGCAGCTAATCAGAGACGATTTAGTTCGAGCTTTGAAAACCGAAAGAATTCTTAGGGAAAACAAAAAATTTGTCGCTACTAACTCCGAATTGTTTGCCAATAACTTAAGAAATTTGAATGCCCTGCAAATTAGCGATCGAGCTAGCGAACAAGGGCGATTGCTCAACGAAGCTTTGCAGGTAGCCGTGGGAGTTCAAGCAGAAATGAAAAAGTTACAAGATCGAAACGCTGCTAATTTTAAAAATGGCAAAACTTAGTAGCGTGCACGGCTGCGTGCGCCTCTTACCCAGTAGCAATATGCAGCTTACTGAACCGATCTAACTCAAACACATTCTCCAAATTATAAGTTATGATAATTCCGAAAAAAATATCATAACTATTGTAAATTTTTTCCTGTTACGTAACAGGTAAGGATATCTTGGAATGGTGACGTTAACAACCAGGTCAGTATGTCTTCTGTTAAACCCAAGATTATAGTTCTCGACGACGATCCGACTGGTTCTCAAACCGTGCACAGTTGCTTACTGCTGACACGTTGGGACGAAGACACCCTGCGTTTGGGGCTGCGGGACAAGTGCCCGATTTTCTTCATACTGACAAATACTCGATCGCTAACTCCCGAAAAAGCAGCCTCCGTCACCCGCGAAGTGTGCCAAAATCTCAAAAAGGCGATCGCTAGCGAAAAAATCGAAGACTTCCTAATAGTTAGCCGTTCCGATTCTACCCTGCGCGGCCACTATCCCATCGAAACCGACGCGATCGCCGAAGAACTTGGCCCCTTCGACGCTCATTTTTTAATTCCCGCCTTTTTTGAAGGAGGCAGAATTACCCGCCACAGCGTGCATTACCTAATGGTTAACAGCGTCGCAACGCCTGTTCACCAAACCGAATTTGCCAAAGATTCAGTCTTCGGCTACAGTCACAGTTACCTGCCAGACTACGTAGAAGAAAAAACCAAAGGTCGCATCCCCGCTGATGCAGTCGATCGCATTTTACTTGCAGACATCCGCTACGGAAGTTTAGATCGACTGATGGAGATGAAAGACAACCAATGTGCAGTTGTTGACGGCGAAAGCCAAGGCGATTTAGACACATTTGCCAAACACATTCTCGCTGCTGCCAGTCAAGGCAAAAAGTTTTTATTCCGCAGCGGGGCGAGTATTTTAACGTCCTTAGCTGACCTCGGCCCGCAGCCAGTAGCAGCCGACGAAATGGCAAAATACGTGAGGAACGGCAAACCCGGTGCAGTAATAGTTGGTTCCCACGTTAAGAAAACTACTGAACAATTGGAGCGCTTGTTAAAAGAACCCAATACAGTTAGCATTGAAATAGATGTATCTCACTTGTTAGAAGATTCACCAGAGTATCGCACCCAAATACTCGATGAAATTCTCGAAAAAGTCCGCACTGCTCATGCCGATGGCAAAACGCCTGTAATTTATACCAGCCGCCAGGAACTACAATTTGACAATGCAGAAATCAGGTTAAAATTTGGAGAGGCGGTTTCTGCTTTATTGATGGATATCGTGCGCGGACTGCCTGCCGAGATCGGGTTTTTGATTAGCAAGGGCGGCATTACTTCTAATGATGTTTTGAGTACAGGTTTGTCGCTGAAAAGTGTCAGGCAAATCGGTCAAATTATCGCAGGTTGTTCGGTGGTAAAAACCGAGGCAGAGCATCTTCTGTTTCCCAATTTGCCAGTTGTGTTGTTTCCGGGAAATGTGGGGGATAGCCATGCTTTGGCTACTGTTTACAAGCGGCTGAGCAAGTAGTATAGCTAGTTGAATCGCAGATTAACGCAGATGAATTTAGCTTTTACAGGACTTACGCACTCCGACCAAAGAAACCGGGTTTTTTTACGAAAATACTTCGCTTCCGCCCGCAGATTCGGAAAAAACCCGGTTTCTGCACCCACCTGCGTAAATCCTATTTTAGTCAGGGAGGAGAAGGTTCATCTGCGGTTAATCAATTGGTTTCTTTCGCTCGATCGAACTTTATGGCAACTGCCACTGCACGACCACTTCAAAAAAAATCTCTCGCCTACTTTTTCCTTGCCAAATCGACCGAACTATGATATGATAGAAAGTCTGTCTGTAACTAAAGCCGATAGCCAAACTTAAAAATCGCGTCATCGTTAGGTACTCTCAAAAAAATTAGATTTCTCAAAAATAGTTACCTCCGAACTCTACATATAGAGCCAACAGCACCAGAGCTACTGCTATCAGTAGCGTTTCCAGCTTGTACCCGCCTAAATTTTCAAATAAAGTAGAAATTTTCAGATAGTAATTTTCAGCTCAAAGGATTAGCATATAAGGGTGACAGAACATTATCATCCCCTAAACTCATTAAAAGATGGCCATTGGTTCAAGCTGATCTGTGGGGCGAGCTTTCAACACCTGCCTGCTGTACGGAATCTCACCTTGGCTTACACCTTAGCAGGCGCTGACTGTATCGATGTCGCGGCAGATCCCGCCGCCGTCGCAGCAGCGAAAGAAGCCCTACAAGTGGCCAGCGAATTACAGGCAAGAACTCACAACCGCAGGTTTGGCGGCAAAGGGTTGCCGTTGCTGATGGTGAGTTTAAACGATGGGGAAGACCCGCATTTTCGCAAAGCCGAATTCAACCCAGCCGATTGTCCGGCGGACTGCTGGCGGCCGTGCGAAAAAATATGTCCAGCCGAAGCAATAGTTTTTCAGAGTGCTGGCAGTGGTTTTTCCGGGGTGATAGACCAGCAATGCTATGGCTGCGGTCGCTGTCTGCCGATTTGTCCGAGCCAACTGATTTATACTCGTTCTTACGTGTCTGCTCCCGCCGCGATCGCACCTTTAATCTTGCAATCCGGTGCCGACGCCCTAGAAATCCACACGCAAGTAGGCAGAGAGGCAGATTTTGCCCGACTTTGGTCGAGCATAGCTCCCTGGGTCGATCGACTCAAGGTAATAGCAATTAGTTGCCCCGATGGAGACGGTTTGATTGATTATTTGCGGACACTCTATCAAATAATTTCCCCCCTTCCTTGTCCGCTAATTTGGCAAACCGACGGTAGGCCGATGAGCGGAGATATCGGAACAGGAACTACTAGAGCTGCAGTCAAACTCGGTCAAAAAGTTTTGGCGGCCCAGTTGCCGGGATACGTGCAACTTGCAGGCGGCACTAATGCTCACACTGTCAGCAAATTGAGAGCCGAGGGACTGATTGGGGAGCATGGGAAAAATTTGTCAATTCCTGATGCCCCAAAAATTGCAGGTATAGCTTACGGCAGCTATGCCAGGGTTTTGCTATCGCCAATTTTAGAACAATTAGAAACAATGCAGACCGATCGAGCCTATGCCGTTCCGGTGGCAGTGGCGCGGCCAGCAGCCGAAGTTCAAACATCTCGGCTACCTCAGCTCGAAGCCGTCCCAGAACTTCTCTCGGAGGCCGTGAGTTTAGCTTGTTCTCTAGTTTCCCAGCTCAAAGAATTTTAGTCATTAGTCATTAGTCATTAGTCATTAGTCATTAGTTACAAGTAAAAAACAACTGGCAACTGGCAACTGACAACTGACAAGTGACTAAAAAGTTGAAAAAGTCACCGAACACATCGAGGCGAATGCAGATTACAGACGACCTCAACAGATTATTAGACATCGTGCCAGATGAGATCCGGCAGCCCTTAGAGCAGCACCCGCAGCGCAACAATCTCATTGAGATTGTCATGGATTTGGGCCGCCAACCAGAAGCTCGTTTTCCATCCTTGGCCGAACCTCTTTCTCAAACGCCAGTTTCCAAGGCAGACCTCAACTATTGCATCGAGCGAGTCGGCCACTTCGGCGGCGACAATCGAGCCGGTATCGAGCAAACCCTGCACCGAATTAGCGCCCTTCGCAACCGCAGCGGCGAGATTATCGGCTTGACTTTGAGGGTGGGCCGCGCTGTGTTCGGGACGATCGGCATTATCCGCGATTTGGTGGAAACCGGTCAGTCAATTTTGATGCTCGGCCGCCCTGGGGTTGGCAAAACCACTGCCCTGCGGGAAATTGCCCGCGTGCTCGCCGATGACTTGGAAAAACGGGTGGTAATCATCGACACCTCCAACGAAATTGCCGGAGATGGAGATATTCCCCACCCAGCGATCGGCAGAGCTCGCAGAATGCAAGTTTCCCGTCCCGAACTCCAGCACCAAGTCATGATCGAAGCAGTGGAAAACCATATGCCGCAAGTGATCGTGATTGACGAAATCGGCACGGAACTCGAAGCTTTGGCGGCTCGGACGATCGCCGAAAGGGGGGTGCAGTTGGTCGGTACCGCCCACGGGAACCGGCTCGAAAACTTGATGAAAAACCCGACTCTGGCAGATTTAATTGGGGGCATCCAAGCGGTGACGCTGGGAGATGACGAAGCAAGGCGCCGCGGTTCTCAAAAGACGGTTTTGGAGCGCAAATCACCGCCAACTTTTGAAATAGCCGTCGAAATGCTGGAACGCCAGCGCTGGGTAATCCACGAGCGAGTTGCAGATTCGATCGACACTCTGCTGCGGGGACGGGAACCCAACCAGCAAATCAGAAGCGTTAGCGAGACAGGAGAAGTAATTATCGAGCAGGAGTCGGCAACTCCCCCCGCCCGGTTTCCGGGAATCGCAGCTTCCGGCAGCACGGCTGCGGTATCGGCAATCCGGCCCGTCACACCGATCTCTGGGTGGCGGAGTGCTGGCAAAATGGTGCCTATGCCCGCTCCCAGCGAGAACTTCGCTGCTAAAAGCGCGCCGGTTTCTGAGACTCGGTATTTCGAGCAACTGCTCGAAGAATCCCTGTCCGTCGAGCCGGTACCTAAGCCGGGACGTTTTTCCCAAAATGTCGGCCCTAACGGCGAAGATTTGCCCCTCCACGTTTATCCTTACGGCATAGCTCGCCACCAGCTCGAACAGGTGATTTCGACGCTGAACCTGCCGGTACTGCTGACAAAGGATATTGAGAGTGCTGACGTGGTTTTGGCTTTGCGATCGAACGTTCGGAACCAGTCGAAATTGAGGCACTTGGCCAAAACTCGCCAAGTTCCCCTGCACACAATTAAGGCCGGCACTATTCCCCACGTAGCGAGAGCTTTGCGGCGCCTGTTGGACATGGATGACCCGGGCACCCCGGAAGTGGCAGACCTCGCCTTATTCGCCCGCAGCGGTTCTTCTGACGAGCTCGAAGCTCTCGAAGAAACCCGCTTGGCAGTCGAGCAAATTGTCATTCCCAAGGGACAGCCGGTGGAACTCCTGCCCCGTTCTCCCAACGTCCGCAAAATGCAGCACGAACTTGTGGAACACTATCACCTGAAATCCCACAGTTTTGGGGAAGAACCCAATCGCCGCTTGCGGATATATCCAGCTTAAAGTTGGAGATTTGTGCCTTTGAAGGCAGAAGGTAGAAGGTAGAAGGGATAATTTTTTCCTGGCTTCTATCTTTTACCTTTTGCCTTTTTCCTTTAAGTAGCTGGCAAGTTTCTGATATGATGTTCTGTGACAGTGTTCTTGTTAAGGCGATCGGCTAAATTCCCAATTTCTAATTTCCAATTCCCCAATTTCCAATTACCAATACTTCGACTACACGAGCTTACAACTTCCCCAATTCCCAATAGTTCGGCTACGCACTTCCCTTCGGCTCCCTTCGGCTTCGCGAACGGACGACCCGCAGCCTAGGAGCTATCCTCAGCACAAACTCAGCACCAGATCGGTAAAAGTTGCCACTTGCCAAATTATCAAATTAATCTACCTTAGTGGACATGAATGATTCCATAGTTCAGCTATTTATCAACTTAATTACTGCGGAGATTGGTGTGCGAATTAGGTCCCAAGATCGAGCTGGTTTGTCTCATAAAATTATGACTCGAATGATAGCAAAAAAAATCGCCGAACCCGAAAACTATTATAAACTTTTAACCGCCAAAAATTTTGAAAGTAAAAATGAATGGGCAGAATTAGTATTGCTATTAACAACTATTGAAAGTTATTTCATGCGAGATCAAGGACAGTTTGCTCTGTTGAAAAGAGTAATTTTTCCTGAATTGATAGAGCAGAAAAGAAACTTGCACAAGACGTTGGGAATGCAGCCGACACTGCGAATCTGGAGTGCGGGCTGCTCCACCGGTGAAGAACCTTATTCTTTAGCTATTGTTTTAAAAGAGTTGATTCCCGATTGGGAACAATGGAAAATATTAATTTTAGGTACAGATATCAATGAAAAAGTAATCAAAAAAGCGCCCCAAGGAGTTTACAGTGATTGGTCGTTTCGCTTGGTTGACCCGCAGATACAAAAGCAGTATTTTCATCAGAGGCAAAATCATTGGGAAATTAATCTAGAATTGCGCGAAAGTGTCAATTTTAGCTGTTTAAATTTAATCACACATGAGTTTCCTAATATTTACAAAAATATTTATAACATAGACTTAATTTTGTGTAGAAACGTTTTTGTGTATTTTGAACATAAGTATATTTCACTGGTACTGAAAAAATTTTCCAAGACCCTGAGACCTGGAGGATATTTAATGACCGGTCACGCTGAAGTTTACGGTCAAATTATGAACGAGTTTGAACCCAAGATTTTCCCGGAGTCGGTGGTGTATCAGCGTCGGGATGGAGTACCGGAGGAAGGGTGTCAAATAGAGTCTAGGGTTGGGACGGTAGGGGAAGCCAACTCGGCATTTCGGGAATTCCCGAAAGCAGATACTATGGGCGATGATAGTGGTGAGTTGCTAACAGGGGAAACGATGCCACCTCGTTTTACTACTAATAGCAATTTTCCAGAGATAGAGATGCCTCCGGTATTAAAAATAAGTAATCCGCTGGGGAATATGCAGCCCTCTCGCTATCTGGAGGAGGGCTTACCGAACAATGCCGTGTCATTTACACAAAAAATACTAGCAGAAAATACTCAAAATCAAACGCCTCAAATGCTAATTTTAGAGGCTAAAAAATTATTTAAAAATAAAGACTATGCTGAGGCAATCAACAAGGCAAAAGAGGCAATAGACTTGCACGGGCATAATTTTGATGCTTATTTTTTAATCGCTCAAGTTCAGGCAAATGCCGGCAATTATTCTCAGGCAATAGAATACTGTAATCGAGCTAGGAAAGTAGAACCTGGATCGGTATATACTGATTATTTACAAGCTCAAATTGCTGAAGAACAGGGGCAATTGGAAACAGCCAAAAAATTATTAAAGAGGACTATTTATATGTGCCCATCTTTTGTTTCAGCTTATATAGATCTAGGGAATATATACAATAAAGAAGGTCAAGGAAAAAGAGCTCTTAAAATGTACAATTCATCTTGTGAAATTCTGAAAGCACTACCGCCAAACACTCCCATAGATTCACAGGGTAAAATGACAGCGAGTCAAGTGCTGATGAATGTAAAAAAAAAATTGTTACAATTATACAGTAAAGAAACTGTACGCTAAAATATGGAAACTAAACCGTATCTTATCTTTGAACAGAACGGTTTTCTCTGCGGTATAGAAGCCTGCTACATTCGGGAAATTTTCTTTCTGCCGGAGTTGACAGCAATTGCAGAAGCACCTCAAGATATTGTTGGGGCGATCGACCTTCGGGGCGAAATTCTGCCCGTGATGGATCTGAATCTCCGTTTTGGATACGTTTGGCAGGAGTATTCTGTGACAGATAGTACGATCGTCATAGAGTGCCAAGAATCGAAAGTCGGTATAATTGTCAATCAAGTTCGCGAAGTTAAGGAACTCTCAGAAGATGCCATCACTCCGCAGCTATCTTACGGGCGAGATAATTCAGAAGCTTCTCATCATTTTGTAGCTGGATTTGCCCGCTGCGAAGCCGATATTATCATGCTGCTGAATCTCGATTGCCTAATTGGATATTCTTCCGCCGAAAAGTCAGAGGAAAGCTGGTCGGTTTTTCCAAGCAATGCAGGTAGGGAAGAAACAGCAGGTGAGGCAGAGACGAAAAGTTTACAGAGGGAAATAAATGCAAAATTGTTAGGAGAAAATCCTAAAATTTTGAGCAAGCGTCACGTTTTTTGCCCGCAGGCCAACCCGGAAGAAAAAGCAATTTTTCAATCGCGCGCTAATCATTTGAGGCGGCAAGGCGAGGGGGAAAATGATGCTGCAATTAATATGTCCCTGGCGGTGTTTGTTTTGAATAGCGAATACTTTGGTATTCCTTTGGATCTAGTGCGCGAATTTACTGATATTAGCCAAGTAACTCCGGTTCCTTGCACTCCCGATCGCATAGTTGGAAATATGAATTTACGGGGAGAAATTTTGACGCTAATTGATATTCGCAATGTTTTAAATATGTCTTTAAATATGTCGGAGGCTGCCAATTATCTCTCTAAGGCGATCGTTGTTGAAGTGGCGGATTTTGTCGCTGGTATAGTGGTTGACGAAATATTAGATATTATATACTTAAATGTGTCGGAAATTGCGGCGGTTCCGGCAGCACTGCATTCTGCAAACCGCGAATATCTACGGGGGACAGCTATTTACGGGGAAAAAATGATGGCTATTCTGAACTTGCAAAAACTGCTGACAAAAGGAGGAGTAGTTGTTGATGAAGAGGTTTGAATCAAGAACAGGACTTACGCAAAGCCTATGTGCCATGAGTCCAGTGAAGCATCTCGCTTGATGCTTCATTTCCTTCGCAATCCCGATCCAACGCAGAGATCAGGACTGATAAGGATTGGGACTCAGCATGAGAGAATTATCTTGAAATGCGTCCAGGAGTAAAGAAGTTAGTTATACCACAATACGGTTGAGTTAAACTCGATCTGCCCTAGCCAAGGGCGGGCACGGGGGCACCGCCCCTACAAAGGGGGGGCAAGAACTTACTCAAAGTCCTCGCAACGATGCGGGGGATGCGAGGGGGATCTCTGAGGAATAAATAGTTTTAACCCAAGCGTATTGAGTTATACCAAATCTGCTTTTAAAGCGAGATTTGAGTAAGCAATCTAATTCGTGTATGCACGTGCTTAAATTAAGGAGAAAAATATGTTTTCTAAGTTAATAAAATTAAATATTAGAAATAGAATGCTGCTGGCCTATGTAGCACCGGCAACTATATACTTGGGTTTTCCTCTGCTAGTTTATACAACTACTAATCAGGCCTTGAATAATTTTCAAGAAGTAGAAAGGATCGAAAATGTGATCGGATACACAAATGATATGTCCACAGGTGCGGAACAAATGGTACGGGGGATGCGCGGGTATTTAATTAATAAAAGTCCGCAGTTTTTAAAGGATTTTAATACAGGTGGAAAATTAGCTCGTGATTCGGGAAATAGTGCGGAGTTGAAGATGGAAAATCCTGAACAGAGAATGCGTTTACAGAGGATGCTAGAACTCTGCAACGAATATTATGAGGGTTCTAATGAAATAGTTGTTTTATTACAAAAAAATAAGACAGCCGAAGCATTGGCTCTTTTTAACACCGGAAAACAGACACAATTTGTGAATGAATTTGTGGAAGTGAATAAGCAATTTCGCGAAATAGAAGTAAAAGCGATTAAGCAAGCGAGAGAAAAAACGAAGCAATCTTTAGTTTTCTTGCTCTCGGCATTGGTATTTGGTTCCGTGTTTTTGTTGGTGTTGGGTGCGGTTATAGCTTGGCTGATTTCTTCAGGAATTGCCCAAACTATCGATCGCGCAATTAGCTCGATCGCCGCTTCTTCGACTGAGATTGCAGCCACTGTGGAAGAACAGGAACGGATGGCAAGTCAGCAGGCAGCTTCAGTAAATCAAACTACTACTACAATGGACGAATTGGGAGCATCTTCCAGGGCGACATCACAGCAGATAGAAACAGCAGTGGTTCAAGCAATGCAAGCTTTGAATTTAGCTGGAGGTGGCACAAAAGCTGTAGAACAAACTTTAGAAGCAATGGCAACTCTAAAAACTAAAGTTCAGGATATCCAAGGACAAATTATAGAGTTGAGCGAACAAACAGATCACATTGGTAATATCTCAACTGTAGTTAGCGATTTGGCCAATCAAACTAATATGTTAGCACTCAACGCTGCTGTTGAAGCTGTGCGAGCGGGGGAACACGGCAAGGGGTTTGGCGTGGTGGCGTCAGAAATTCGCAAACTTGCCGATCGCAGTAAAAAATCAGGATCGCAAATTAATCTATTAGTTGCTGATATTCAAAAAGCGATTAACTCAACGGTAATGGTGACAGATGAAGGGACTAAAACTGTGGAATCGGGCGTGAATATTGCCTCAGAAACTGCAGCGGCATTTGCTGGAGTTGCCAATGCCATTAACAATGTGGTTTTGAGTTCTCAGCAAATTTCGCTGAATGCCAAACAGCAAGCGATCGCGATCGAACAGGTAGTGCAAGCTATGAACTCTCTCAATCAAGCCGCAGCCCAAACCGCTTGCGGTATCAGTCAAACTAAAGTCGGCACTCAAAAATTGAATGAAGCAGCTTTAGATTTGAAAGCAGTTTTGTAGGAGAGCGGTGAATTATGAATAGTTCCCAAAAAATGCCAAATATATCCTTAAAAATTAAATCAATTGCTTTGGCGATCGGCCTCGTTACAATTCCAGCGATATTAACGGGAGTAATCACTTGTTTCTGGGCAAATCAGAACCTAATCTCAAGTCAGCAGTGTAGTTAGTTGTGATTTGTGAGTTATTATTTGGGAGTTGTTATTTTTTATTTACTACCAATTCCCAATTCCCAATACTTCGGCTACGCGAGCGTACAAGTTGCCCATTCCCAATACTTCGGCTACGCGAGCGTACAAGTTCCCAGTAACCAATTTCCAGTAACCAATGATGAACAAATTTTTCCAAAAAATGCAGCACCGACTGCTCCTTCTCCTAATTTTAAGTACCTTGATTCCAGTATCTATTGTTGGTTGGTATGGAATTTATTCTTCAACAGAAGCCATGCAAAATTTAGCATTAATAACCCTTAGTGACAGTGTTAATTCTACCGCCAATCAAATGATTAACAAATTTGAAAATTTGAGAGCAGATATTTTGTTTCTCCGCAAAACTCCCCCAGTTCAGGGAATGATTAGAGCTAAAGAAGGAAATGGAGTAGACAAACAAACTAATTCAACTTATAAAGATTGGGTTTATCGAATGCAACTCACATTTTTATCCATGATGGAAGCTAAGCCATATTATATGCAATTGCGTTACATAGATAACAGCGGTAAGGAGATCGTGCGCGTTGATTCTGACGGCGGCCAAAATATCCAAGTTATTCCAGATTCTCAACTACAAAATAAAGCAGACAGAGATTACTTTCTGGCAACTATGAAGCTAAAATCAGGAGAAGTCTATGTGTCTTCTTTAGAACTGAATCAGGAAAGGGGGAAAATAGACATTCCTTACAAGCCAACAATTCGCTACGCAACTCCAATTTTTAATCCCAAAGGGGAAAGACAAGGTATTTTGATTAGCAATGCTCTGGGTAGCACTCTGATCGATAGGGTTAAAAATTTTAATCATGAATTATCAGATCAATCTTTTATCTTAAATCAAGATGGGTATTATCTGGCTCATCCCAATCCTAAAAAAGCATGGGGATTTGAACTCCAAACTAAGGAAAATGTCAAAAATGATTATTCAGGAGACATTGTTGCTAAAATACTCTCAGGTGGTCAGGGAAATATTGAGAATAGGGATCTAGTGATTAGCTACAATACAGTTTTTCCCAGTAAAGAAAATACAAATAAATTTTTAGTGCTTGTGAATAATTCACCCAAGAAAATGCTATTTAATTCAATCAATTCTCTTCAAAAGATAGTCGCCTTTATTGCTATTGTTTCCCTGGCTGTGGTGCTGGCATTTGGATGGTTTTATTTGCAACAAATTGTTGCTCTCATTCGGGGGTTGATTTACCAAATATCGTCATTTTCACTGCAAATAGAATCTAATATGAACAGGCAAGAGCAAATAGCAGATAGGCA
The DNA here is from genome assembly GCF_036704965.1 of Microcoleus sp. F10-B2. Taxonomy (NCBI): domain Bacteria; kingdom Bacillati; phylum Cyanobacteriota; class Cyanophyceae; order Oscillatoriales; family Microcoleaceae; genus Microcoleus; species Microcoleus sp. F10-B2. Next base: position 36,265 of record NZ_JAUBTB010000035.1, read on the forward strand.
ATTTGTCTCGGTCAATCAAACAACTATAACTCTAGAAAATTTGGGCATATCTTCTCAGCAAACAGCCGAGCAAGCTGAGTCTGTTGCCGTTGCGGCTCGCCAAGCTTTAAATCTAGCCGAAGAAGGTACTAAAAAGGTAGATCAAACTCTCAATCAAATGCTGAATCTTAGAGAAGCTGTGGTGGCAATTTCTAAGCAAAATCATCGACTCGACGACAGCACGAGTCAGATTGGCAATATATCGACTCTCGCAAGTTTGGTTAGCGATTTAGCCAGCCAAACTAATATGCTGGCTCTCAACGCCGCTGTTGAAGCAGTCAGAGCCGGCGAGTACGGTAAAGGTTTTGCGGTGGTAGCAAGCGAAATTCGTAAGTTAGCAGATGAAAGCCAACAAGCTGCACAAAAGATTAATGGTATTATTCCAGAAATTAAGGGGGCGATCGACTCAACGGTGAAAGCAACTGAAGATAGTCGCAAAACGGTTGCAGAAGGGGTGAAAACAGCACAAGATACGGCAGAAGCTTTTACGGGTGTGAGGGAAGCTTGCAATCTGGTGTTTGCTAGCAACCAGCAAATTTCTTTTAATATTAAACAGCAGGCGATCGCAATTCAGCAAGTAGGTGATGCCATGAGTTCTCTCAAGGAATCCGCGTCTCAAACAGTCAGCGGCATTACTCAAGTTAAAATGGGTACTCAACAACTCACAGAAGCTGCATTTAATCTTAAAGAAGTCGTGTAGTCATCAGTCATTAATCATTAGTAACGAGCGATTATTAAACATAATTATCATTACTAATTACCCTGATTCAGTACCCATTACTTATTACTCAATAACATATATGATGATTGAAGATAGAGAACTTCGAGATGTATTTAAAGTCGCTAGTCAAGAACACTTACAGAAACTCGACGACGGATTGCTGTACTTAGAACAACACCCGGGCGACTTAGCTAAGTTAGAACAATTGTTGCGGGAAACCCATTCTCTTAAAGGTGATGCTGGGATGCTGGGAGTAAAAAATTTAGCATCTTTAGCTCATCAAATGGAGCATATTTTGGGATCTGTCAAGCGGGGAGAAACTCAACTGAATTCCGATATTAGCGATCGACTTTCGCAAGGTTTAGACGCCATGCGGAAACTCATTAACGAAGCCGTTACCGGCGAAGATTCCGGCGTTAATACTTTCTACATCCTCGCTAGCATGATGGGTGCTTCTAGCCAGCCACAGCCACAGGCTGCTGCCTCAATATTAGAGTCCTCAGCTTCGCAAGTACCAGAACAACCGTTGGTAGAAGCGCAATTTACTGAGCCTTCTACCAAAGAACTAGAAACAAATGTTGAAACTTCTGAAGTCATTAACTTAGAGCAAAATTCCTCTTTTTTACCCCTACAATCCAAGCCAGAATTTCTACTGCAATCTCACAACTTTCCTGCACCTTCTGGACTCGCCACTGAGTCGGCTTCGCAGTCGGCAGTTAGTGCATCATCAACCTCATCTTACCGCATTGAAACTATTCGCGTTGCTACTCAAAATTTAGACGATTTAATGACTCAAGCAGGGGAACTTACTGTCACAAAAACTAGGTTAGGACACCGAGTTGCAGAGATCGAACAAATTACAACTTTGTGGGAAGAGTGGAGCCGAGAATATTTTGTAACGAGCTTGAGTTTTGATCGGATGCAAATAGATGAAAACGGTATTAAACCCAACGGTAAATTTAGCCAATTGCAGGATTACTATCAACGTACAGAAGAACGTTTAGAACGTCTCGGAACTTTAGTCAACCGCTTGAGAAATCGAGTTTATGAAGATACTGCCAGACTCGAATTAATCGCTGAGGCATTAGAATCAGGAATTCGCACTATGAGACTGCTGCCTTTGTCTACTATTTTTAATTTATTTCCTCGAACTGTTCGAGACTTAGCGAAACGGGAAGGTAAAGAAGTTGCATTAGTGATGGAAGGAGGCGAAACTACAGCAGATAAACGCATTTTAGAGGAAATGAAAGACCCTTTAATGCACATGATTAGAAATGCGATCGACCACGGTATTGAAACTGTTGAGGAGCGGAAAAATTTAGGTAAACCTCCCGTGGCCACTCTCCGAATTAAAGGCTATAATATTGCTAGCAATATTATTATTGAAGTTGCTGATGATGGTCGGGGACTAAATTTAGATAGTATTAAACAAACGGCTGTAAAACGTAATATTTGTACGCTAGAACAACTGGCAGATATGACCGAAAGTCAAGTACAATATTTAATTTTTACTCCTGGTTTTTCTACCAAAAAATTTGTTACAGAAGTATCGGGACGCGGGGTGGGTTTAGATGTAGTTCGCACTAATGTTGAAGCCCTAAAAGGTAGTATTCAAGTAGAGTCTTTACCGGGAAAAGGATGCACTTTGAGGCTGCAAATTAGCACGTCTTTAGCTACAGCAAATGTATTAATTGTCGTTGTTGAAGACATTCCTTATGCTCTGCCAGTCGAGTTTGTAGACACGGCACAACAGGTGTCTCAGTCTGAGATATTTGCTATAGAAGGTAAGGAAACTATACTTTCAAAGGGTCAGCCTCTGTCAGTTGCTCATCTAACAGATTTACTAGAATTAAATAATAGAAAATGGTGGCAAAAAAAACGGTATTTGATACAGGAAACCGGTAGCGAAATTCTGAGAAAAAATTCCCAAGAATTATTAAATTCAACTTCTTCAAAAATGCCTTGTATTGTTTTGAAAGTAGGGGAGGAAAGATTGGGATTATTTGTAGATGCTTTGATAGACGAACAGGATGTGGTGATGAAACCTCAAAGTCAATTGCTGAAACGGGTGCGAAATGTTTCGGGTGCCACAATTCTCGGTACTGGGGAAGTTTGTATGGTACTCAATCCCCACGATTTGATAAAATCTGTACGCCAGCAAGTTTCGTCTCGTGGGGTTGGGAGTGCGCGATCGCAACTTGAGACTGCCACCCGAAAACAAGTTATACTATTAGCAGAAGACTCGATCGCCACGCGCACTCAAGAAAAGCGCATCCTAGAAGGTGCGGGTTACGAAGTTGTGACTGCGGTAGACGGATTGGATGCTTTCCATAAATTAAAAACTCGCGATTTTGATGCTGTGATTTCTGACATACAAATGCCAAACTTAGACGGTTTGGCCCTGACTGTTAAGATTCGGGAGCAAAAAGAATACAGTGAGTTGCCGATAATTTTAGTGACATCCTTGGCATCGGATGAAGATAAAAAAAGAGGGGCTGATGCGGGGGCGAATGCTTATATTCCTAAAGGTACTTTCAATCAAGATGTGTTGGTAGAGACACTAAAAAGGTTAGTTTAGTCATAAGTCATTACTCCTTGGTTATGAGGCATTTGTTATTTACTACCAATTAGCAAGGCCCAATATCCAGCGCCCAGTGCACCATTACCAGTGCATCTATGCCCAATGCCCAATACTTTGACCAAGACTTTCTTGATGGTACCCGCCACGTGATTTATCCGTGGAATCAATCCAAAATCCAAAATCGAAAATCCTTGCGTCCCCCGAATTTATCTCGCGCAAGTCAATCTAAAATCTAAAATCTAAAATCTAAAATCGAATGACTGCGCGGTTACTGAGGGACACGTGCTGAGCGTAGCCACTCACCCTGCGCGCCTTGCCCGCTAAGCTTCGCCGAAGGGAAGTAAGTCGAAGGGCAGCACAAGTGCCCTATTCTCCATTCCCCATTTCCCATTCCCCCATTCCCCAGCAAACTGATGTTATCGCCCATTAAACTATTGTTAGTTGAAGATTCTCCTGTAGTTACGCTCGTCCTCAAACGAATTTTTGAGTCTTCGCCAGAAATCCAAGTTGTAGGAACCGCTTGCAACGGATTAGAAGGACTAGAATTAATCCCCAAACTTCAGCCCCAAGTAATATGTACTGATTTGAACATGGCACCAATGAACGGGTTAGAATTTACCGAAGAAGTAATGAAGAAATATCCGCTACCAATTTTAGTAATTAGTGCTTCAGTGCAAGCGAATGATACTCAGAATGTATTTCAAGTGTTAAAGGCTGGTGCATTAGATGTGTTTCCGAAACCGATTGGCGGGTTGGTATCTGATTACGCTCACCTAGCAAATCAATTAATAGCTAAAGTTAAAATACTCTCAGGAGTTAAAGTATTTACACGGCATCAAAAAAAGAGACCAACAGAAGATAATAATCTAATTGTAAAAATCAACCAAGCACCTTTTCATAATTACAAATTTTCCAACGAAAATGTTAAACCTCCAACTATTAAAGTATTGGCTATAGGGGCTTCTACAGGCGGACCGCAAGCACTGTACGCGATTATTTCTAAACTTCCGGCTAGTTTTCCAGTGCCTGTAATTTGTGTCCAGCACATCAGTGAAGGTTTTTTGCAAGGATTAGTTGATTGGCTGGGTTATGAATCTAAACTGCCTGTTAAGATAGCTTCTTTTGGGGAATTGCCACAAGCAGGTACTGTTTATTTCCCGCCAGAAAAACGTCATTTAGAATTGGACTCTCAAGGGCGATTTGTTTATTCAGAAGCTGCTCGTGTTGCGGGACACTGCCCTTCTGTAACGGTGACATTTAAGTCGGTAGCTAATTTTTATAGTCGGGCCGCAGCGGGGGTTTTGCTGACAGGAATGGGTAGAGATGGTGCTGACGGAATGTTGGCTATCGCCAGACAAGGGGGGTTGACAATCGCCCAAGACGAAGCTAGCTGCATTGTCTTCGGAATGCCCAAGGAGGCGATCGCCCTCGGTGCCGCCCAATATGTTCTACCTGTCAGTGCGATTGCTCCCCTACTCCTGGCAAAATTAAAAATTTAGCACTTACCTCGCAAATAGTGCAGAATGCCCCGCCCCCCGACTTGTTAAAGAAGTCGAGGATAAGAGAGCGCGATCGCAACTTTTTAGTTCATTAATTACTCAAATTACTTCATTAATTACTCAAAACTGATTTTTGTCCTAAGTCCGATTATTTGATTTTGATAAATTTACCAATTACTTCGCGCAATTTATCAGCATCAAAAGGCTTAGTTAAATACTCTGTTGCTCCCGCCAAACGCCCCTGTACCTTATCAAAGGCTCCATCTCGCGCTGTCAGCATTACGATCGGCAAATTCTGAAACTGAGGCAAGCTCCGCACCGTGCGGCAGAGTTCCAATCCGTCAATACCAGGCATCGAAACATCCAGCAACAAAACCGAAATTTGTTCGTGATAAATAGTTGACAAAGCATCCACTGCATTGTCGGTTACGAGAACTCGAAACTCTTTGCTTAAGGCCTGTTTAACAAGTCCTTGCATCACGACGCTATCATCAACTGCCAAAATAGTTGGTACTTGACTGCTACTTGCAGACATATTCTTCTCCCTGTTTATTTATAGTTCTTGAAAATACAAAACATACTTCCTGCAGTTATTTTTTGAGAGTTGCCTCTACACAATAATTGTCAACCCCGTTGGAGCGTTAGTTGAAACATTACCCCTGTTTTTGTACCTCAAACTCGAAAAAAGGAATTAGGAGAGTGGTCGATCGGCAATTACAACAGTTGCAAAATGTGCATCCGGGCCCATAAACCCTAAAAGGTCGAGTTTGAACAACTATTGTTACAAAGTTTAACATTTTACCAATCTTTTGTAATTTATCTCCTAACTGTAGTTGAACTCCAAGCTAAGGCACAGCTCGGTAAAGGACACTGGTATTGTGGCACAAACCCCTGATTTAAATTTACCAGCAAGCCAGCTACCCACCATTAGACAAGTCTGTTAAAATACAATTAAACTGATAAAAAAATTCTAGGTAAGCAATCGTCATAAATTTTGGAAAGCTGCTTCCTCCCAACAGAGGCTCTTAGATTTAGAGAGCCGGAGGTATTCAAAAGCATAGTCAACTGGAAGTATAATTTATATAGTCTTAGATCTGGGGTGCTCTAACTCCCATAACTCAAAAGTTTCCAGATCGGTCAAGAGGTTAGTCTGAATTCGGCGCCAGCAACCTGCGCCGAACTTGCGCCCAGAGTCTCTCAGCACAGAATTCACAGCTTGTTTTTCAAGGGAAGTGTTGAGAAGGGCGGTTGCCAGCAACTAGACGGGCAGTTACACATGATGAAAGCACCCTTGCCTCTTGGTAAAAAAGTGTTCAAGCTCCATAACATTGACTTGTATCAGCTTCTCGGCTCTGCTCCAGACGCTTGCTTGGATAATTTGGTAGGTTTGGCAGCTCAAATGGGCCGAACTCCTATTGCTTTCTTGAGCTTGATTGACGGTAACCGCCACTGGTTGAAGTCGCAGTTAGGTATCGATCGAACTTTGGCCCACCGTTACCTGAATTTTTGCGATCGCGCCCTGGACCAAATTCCCGAAGAGTTCGGAGTCGGCTCAAACTCAAACTCGGAATTTGACCGGGCAATTCCCCTGCAAAAACCGCCAGTTGCTCCCGAATTTGCGATCGAACCCCCTGCAAATTCCTTTAAAGAACTGCCTGCGGCCATTATCCGAGACGCTTCCACAGATGTGAGATTTGGCGAGCACCCGCTGATCGTTTTCTACCCCTTCGTGAAATTTTACGCCGGAATCCCAGTTGTCAGCTCAGATGGGCAGGTGCTGGGAGTGCTATCCGTCATGGACTCGGTGCCGCGAGACTTGACAAAAGAAACGATAGAAGCTCTGCAAGCTTTGAGTCGGCAAGTTGCGAGTTTGGTAGAGCTGCGCTGGCAATTAGTCAAAGCAGAGAAACAGTTGCCGGAGGTAGAAGATATCAGCTCGAACAGCCAGCAAATCTCGGAGTTAGTTCCAGGCAAGAACCGATCGAGCTTGTGTGCGGTACATACGCCACAGAGCAGCAGGAGAATATACGGAACAAAAAAGCTTCCGACGCTGGGGGAAACAGACAAATCTCAATATGTGTGGGAAGCTTCAGCGGGCATCGGGCGCGCGGACGATACCCAACAAATCAGAGAAATCGTTGCCGGCCCCCGGGACACCTCCGATCGCCAACTAACGGCAGCGTCCCTACAAGAGCGAGCTCGCTTGGGTTCCCTGCAAGCTAAAGTCGGTGCAGCCCTCGGACAAGGCGGGAAAATATCGGTCATCCTCAACCGCTGCACCGAGGCAATGGTAGAGTACCTCGACGCCACAGGGGCGAGCATCTGGACTTTCAACCTGCAGACAGAGCGGTTAGAATTGCAGGCCTATTCAGGACTTAGCAGCCAAGATTGGGCAAAAGAAATAGAAGATTGGGTGCGAACAGAAGCGGGAAAACTCCAAACGGCTCCTGTGTGCCTAATGTCGAACCCGTCTCTATGCACCGTTGCCTATCCGCTGATTGTGGAGGAGCGACTGGTGGGAGTGATGGCTGTGTGCAGTAGCGCTTTGGCAAGCGAGGGAGCGCTGCTAGAAGTTCTGGGTTGCATGGCTAACGCCATCGCCGTGGCGATCGATCGCCACGCAGCCCGAGAAGAATTGTTGAGCCGCCGGGAAGGCTTGCTCTTCGGCCTCGCCAGCCAGATGCGGAATTCCCTCGACCTCGACAAAATTTTAGATACGGCTGTCAACGAAATTCGCAGCTTGTTGCAGGTTGACCAGTGCTACTTTTTGTGGTACTCCATCTCGCGAGACGGGCAGCCAAGCTTTGCAATCACCCACGAGGCGGCAAATCCCGAACTGAAAGACCGGCTCACAGAATACCCGATCGAACAAGTAACCCTGCTGGCCGAGAAAATTTGCCACCGCCAAACGATCCGGATCGGCGACGCTGCAACAGCACTCTGCATCGAACCGCCCACGCGATCTTTTTTGAGCAGTCTCGGGATTGTTTCTAACCTGCTGCTGCCGCTCAAGACTCGCTCCGGTCAAATGGGTGCTGTAGTTTGCAACCATTACAGCAGCCACCGTTCCTGGGCGACGAGCGAAGTGGAATTGCTGCAAGCGGTGGTGGATCAACTGGCGATCGCGATCGACCAAGCCGAACTCTACGCCCAAACCCGGGCGGCAGCCTTAGCCGCTCAAACTCAAGCCCGTCAACTGGCGGAAACTTTGCAGCAGTTGCAGCAGAAAGAAGCTCAGCTGATCCAAAACGAAAAAATGTCCTCTCTCGGTCAAATGGTCGCCGGCGTCGCCCACGAAATTAACAATCCGGTTAATTTTATTTACGGCAACTTGACTTATTGCAAGCAGTACATGAAAAATTTGCTGGATTTGCTGCACTTGTATCAAAAGCACTACCCCGAGCCTTGCCCCGAAATTCTCGACAAAAACGAAGAAATCGATGTTGATTTTATAGTGCCGGATTTGCTGAAAATTCTGTCTTCAATAGAGATGGGAACTGAACGCATCCGCCAAATTGTCCTGTCTCTGCGGAACTTCGCGCGGCACGACGAAGCCGAGATGAAGTCGGTGGACATTCACGAAGGGATTGACAGCACGCTGCTGATTTTGCACAGCCGCTTGAAGCCAAACGGTCTAGTGCCGGGAATTGAGGTAATTAAAAACTACGGCGACCTGCCGAAGGTAGAGTGCTATCCCGGACAACTCAACCAAGTATTTATGAATATTTTGGCGAATGCGATCGACTCTTTAGAAAATCAGCCTCCACCCAAGACGATCAAAATCTCGACGGCGGTGGTGGGCCAAGACTCGGAGGCTGATGAGTCAGGAAAGTCGAGGGGTCAAGTTGTGGTGATTCGGATTCAAGATAGCGGGCCCGGATTGCCCGAAAAAGCTAAATGCCACTTGTTTGACCCCTTCTTTACCACTAAACCTGTAGGCAAGGGTACGGGACTCGGTTTGTCTATCAGCTACCAGATAGTGGTGGAAAAACACGGAGGAAGTTTGAAGTGTATCTCGGAACCGGGACAGGGAGCGGATTTCAGGATTGAAATCCCGGTAGCTCGCCCCCCTGAACTCAAAGAATAAACCTGCGGGCGATCGCTTTCAAAAACATTTTTTAAATTTTATTGTCAAAATGCTTGACAGATTTCTGTGTTTGAATGTTAAGATAGTGAAGGTTAAGACGTTGGGGCGTCGCCAAGTGGTAAGGCAGCGGGTTTTGGTCCCGCCATTCAGAGGTTCGAATCCTTTCGCCCCAGTTAAATTGTGTCCGGTCAATCAATTATCTAACTGATTGTTTTTAGTCCGTGCTTTGCAGACAAAACAGTAGGGACTTCCTAACTGCACATCTAATTAGGGGTTGCTCACAGGATGTAACAAACCGGGTTTCTGGCTGCGGGCTTGGTCTAAAACCTGATATTTTCGATCCAGAAACCGGTTTATTTGGTCGCCAGTGCTGATTTGTGGCAGAAACCGGTTTTTTGCGTCAGTCTTCACATAAAAAGAGTAAACTCGCCCTACTCAACATCACTGCAAAGCGATCGGACCGCGAGCGTTTAGCCGATCGAAAACGTATCGGGAAATGGCCGGAAAAGCTGTTTCGTCCTTGGCATAAGCAGGATCGTCTGCAAAAACAACTAAGATATAAATCGCGCGATCGTCTAAAGTTCTAACAAATGCCGCTTCGCTGCGGGATTTGGAAGTATAGCCCACTTTGGAACCAAAATAAATATTAGTTGGTAAAGATTCGCCGAGAAATCCTTTTATCGAATTGCTAGGGTCATTTTTCCATGCCTTGGGGTCTAAATCTCTTGTCAGCAAGTAAGCCATTTTGCGGCTGGCGACGCTAGAAACCGCTTGCCTAGTATAGATTTCATATATTAATCTGGCGGCTTGGTCGGTAGTTACTTGATTGCGAATCGGCTGGGAAGCATCGCCCCGCAATTGCAAGTCGCGACCGATTGGACCTTCTTGCCTCAAATAGTATATGGGATAATTTTTGGTGCTTATACGAATATCATTGTAGCCTGCAGACTGGAAAAATGTGTTAATTTGAGTGCGCTTTTTCAGCCAGGTTTGCAACTCTTCTCCTGCGAGCCGTCCGCCGGATTTTGTATCTGTGATTTTGTCTAAAAGCCTGCTGGCAGCATCGTTGTTGGAGACGCGAATCATTTGCTCCAGGTCGTTTTTAAAGGCAGATTCTCTTTGCGTAATGAGGCCTTTTTCAATGGCTGAGTAAAACGCTGCCATCCAAAATAATTTGGCAACGCTAGCGGGAAATCGGAGAGTTTGATTTTGATATCCGGCGAAGGTGTGAGTTTTAGAATTGCTAACATCAAATAAGGTAATTGATAGCCGTTCTGCAGGCAATCCTTTGCTGGTTGCAATTTTCACAGATTCATCAACAATCCCTTGCAATTCTTGAGAGTAAACGGGATTGGGAGGTGTTTTGATGTTGTAGCTAAACTTAGGCTCGCTTTGACGATCGGCTAAATTTTCCGATGGTTCAATTGTCGGAGGCGAGAGTGTTTCTTGAGGCGAGACGGGCTGTTGAGCCAAGATGACTGGCGGTTCTGGGGGACGGCGAATTCTGAAGGGCATTGTGACGAGCCAAAAAAACGCGATCGCCCCGGCAATTAAACACAAAATGTTACGGTATTTTAGCCGAGAAAATTTCGTCCTCACTCGGCGACGAGATGGCACTGGGCCTTCGCTGCTTTGGCGTCGGCGTCCGACTGGGCGCTGGCTGCTTTGAGGTCGGGATTGAATTAGACCTGTTGCATGAATCTTTGCTCGATCGGTCAACCGCAGATACAAGGGAGATGAACGCAGATTAACCCAGATAATTTCAAGAATTGAGAGCGACTTTTGCAAGAGGTCTATGGGGCGTCGGGTCTGGATTGGGCGACGAGATGGGACTCGGCGCTCGGTGCTTTGGCGTCGCGACTGGACTGGACGCTCGGTGCTTTGGCGTCGGGACTCGATTGGGCGTTGGGGCCCGATGGGGCGGCGTCGGCGTTCTACTTGCATTACAGTTTTGTGCTATCAAACTCGCACGATCAGTTTATAATAGGGCGGCATCTAAATGACAAGTGTATCGATCTAGTCCGCTGTTGCCAATTTTATCGGTCTACTAGGCTGATTGAGACTTCTAGTAATTGTAAAATGTAATTGTAAAATTTTCAGGATAGCACTGAGTTGAAGCAAAATCCTTTGAAAAACATGAGAAATTTTTGGAGTCTGGCTGTTTTGGGATTTGCGATCGTCGGCGTGAATAACTCTTTGATACCTGATGTTTGGGCATTTCAGTCTCAATCTGCTACGGGATATGTTGTCGAGCGACAAACAGCAGGACAGGGCGCGGATTTAGCGTTTTCCTTGACGGGAAAAAGCGAAAATCTGGAAATAACAAACAACCAAACTGTTTCCAGTTTTCCGAGTATGTTGTGGGACTTCAACAATTTAGCGGAAATTTCCTATTCCGAATTGCTGAAGGTGCTGGCGAGACGACCTGACTCAAATAATACGGAGAGAGAAACCGTTGCACAGCCTGAAGACATAGCACGTTTTGAAAAGGTGGTACAGTATGCAAAACAACAAAATTTGCACGATCGCTCGATCGGAGAAATCGTCCAGGCGATCGCCGATAACTTCCTAGGAAAGCCCTACGCCGCTGGTTTGCTGGACAAATCTGGCGAAGAAAAGTTGCTCATAACTTTGAATAAATTTGATTGCGTTTTGTTTGTAGAAACCGTTTTGGCGATCGCCAGGGGCGTAGCAGTACAAGATTACGACTATCAAAATTTTGTAAATCGCATAGAAGAACAGCGGTATTTAAACGGTAAAATGAACGGTTATTGCAGCAGGTTGCACTATTTTTCCGAATGGATTAACGACAATCAAAAACGGCAAACAGTGGAAAATATCACCGCTGAATTAGGTGGAGTTCCCATGAATAAAACACTAAATTTCATGAGCCAACACCGCAGCAGTTACCCGCAAATGGTCAAAGACGAAGCAACTTATCAGTGCATTGTCAGCCAAGAAGCAGACTTAGCCAAAACTACTGTTAATTACATCCCGACAAATCGGATAAAAAGTGTTTATTCTCAGTTAAAACCAGGGGATATTGTAGCGGTAGCCACGGATGTTAAAGGATTGGATGTCACCCACACGGGTTTAGTCTACCGCAATGCTGACGGCAATATGGGTTTAATTCACGCTTCGCCTGCTGGGGAGGTGACAGTTGCTTACGACTTGCAGAGATATATTAGGAGAGTCGAAAGTGCGATCGGCATTGTAGTCGCTAGGGCGAAAACACCTCATTAAATTAGTTTGTACTCCTAGCGTATATCAGCTTGCATTATTTTATATCAAAATTTAAATTTTCTGTGCTGACCAGGAATTTCTTGATGGTACAATCCCCCGGATTTATCCGTGGAATAAATCCCAAATCGAAAATCGAAAATCCTCAAGCCCCCGGATTTATCTCGCGCAAGTCAATCTAAAATCTAAAATCTAAAATCTAAAATCGATTGACGCACCCTACAAACTAAAGAAACCGGGTTTTTTGCCGAATTTGCGGATGGCAACGGGTCTTTTTGTCAAAAAACCCGGTTTCTGGGCCCCCATGCGTCAGCCTCCAATCAATTGACAATTTCGCTGCGAGATACCTTACTCTTTCTAGCAGGATTTGGCGTTAATTCCGGCGGCGAAACTTGAACACTTCCCCAGTCATTCAAAAAGCTTTTCAGCAAAACCTCTTGCTGAGTGCGAAATGTCTCAACATTTTCCCCGCGATTCATAATCACAAACCACACTGTTTCTTGTTTTTGAGTGGGCAGCGCTCCGCCCAAAGCGCTAACATTATCCAACGTGCCAGACTTGATCACTGCTAATTGGGGAAGTGGCCGTTCTGATAGTATTCCTTTATCTTTCCCAACTACAGTTAAGACATCAGCAACTGTCATGCTGTAAGGTTGAAGATAGCGTTCTAAAGCTATAAACAACGCGCAAGCAGCCCGGGGAGAAATGAGATTTTCTTCGCTCAATCCCGAACCGTTCACGAGTTGAATTTCTGCGGGAGGAACTCCGGTTGCTGCTGCTGCTTTTTGCGCGACAGTTTTGGCACCGCCGACAGTATCAGCTAGCATATCTGCCATGAGATTGTTGCTGTACTGATTCATTTTTTTGATCAGTTCAGCAAGGGGCAAAGAATAATGTTTGACTAAAGGCTGCACGTCATTGGGAGGTGCTGGCAAAACTTTTACAGTACCCTCAATTGCTATTTGGGGTTTTGGCGTATTTGGAGGCAGTGTTTGATACTGGGCGGCGGCTTCGCCGGGCCAGATTTGACTGTTCAATCCTTGTTTGAGCAATTCTCCCGATTTAAGGGGATCGAGTTCAAAATTCATGTAAAACTTATCGACAATTATCAAATTGCCAGTGACTCGCTTGATGCCTTTTTGACTTAAGGCGTTACCGAGGGCGATCGCCTCTTCCCAGACAAACAACGGATCTTCGCTGCCGGCAACAATTAAATCTCCTTTTAATACGCCGTTTTCAATTTTTCCCGTTGTACCAATTAAGGTAATAAATTGATGTTCCGGCCCGAATTGTTGCAGCGCTACGAGAGATGTTGCTACTTTGGTAATAGAAGCGGCCGACAGAGGAACTGTACCTTGATGATTGGCTAACAAAGTATTGCCCGATTGCATCCAGATCCCTTGGTCTTCTTTGGCATAACCTTGTGCTGTTAAGCCGTTGAGATATTGCTGGATTTTGGTATTTGTGGGGGTTTCGGGATTGGTAGCAGAGACTGTTAAGGGCTGAGGCTGACTTGGTTTAACTGGCGGCGGGGAAGATTCAGCTACAGGAGAGGGAGATACAAGTTCCGGCGATTTAGTAGCGGCGCATCCGGCAATAATTGTGAGAAGGGCGATCGAACTCGCAGCAGTCAAGTAGCGGTTTTTTAGCATTACTTTATTTTTTTTCATCAAATGTACGATCGTCTGTTCGGCACGCCCGATGGAAAGTTTAGCATTCTTCTCGCGCGTGGGGCGAGCCTCCGGATCTGCGTTACCAAACTCCCGAACCGCTAAAATTGCCTATCTTCTTCCTTCTCTAATCTTTCTTCGCGCACTTCGCGTCTTCGCGGTTCGTTAAATATATCTCCTTGAAATGCTTCGGAAACCCATCTTCAGCGCCTGGGGTGAAGGCCCCAGGCCGATCGCTCTCACAAATTTAAGGGTAAACTGGTTTATCCAGCCATACTCCCCATACTCAGCGGCACCATCTCGCCGTGAATCGTCAGCCCTAATAACATCGGCCCGCCCGGTCGAATCAACTCTCCTGTAAGCGCGCAGCGTTCCTCCTGATGTGCTGTCGCATTAATGCTAGCTCGAATATCCGATCGAGAAAACATCTGCCGATACTCTCCAGACTTCTGCTGCACGTAATTCCAGAGCAAATCTCGAATCAAAGCTTGATAGCCTTGATTGCCCGCGAGCTCTTTAAGTCTCTCTTTGAGTTCTCTTTCGAGTCGAATGCTGGTGACTTCCATTTCGGTGGTTGAGGTTCTAGGTAGGGTATGCATAATTTTTTCTCCGTGACGGGTGGACATATGTGTAATATCAGTGTAGTATGTTTACAGCTAGATTGAAAGCCTCTTAACCACCTTCTGCCTACAGTGAAATTTCTCCCCACCTACTCCACCTATCAACTCAAGTGCGATCGCCCCACGGGTCACTCCGAGTCGTTACAGCACGTCTTTAGGACGGGTTTGACGACCGTCGCAGCGACCTCGTGGGCGGGTCGGGGCCTAATTAAACCCGGTTATAGTGGATTAGGACAAATTGCAGAAATTAATTACAACGAGGTAGACCGGGACGGTCTGCAAGTGGCACAGCCATATCGAGATACGCGAAGCGGGAGGTACAGCTAAACGACTGTACCAAGACAGGATGAAAATTTGCATGAACGCAGTTTTTCTAGCCCCCGCTTTTAAGTAAGAGAATCGGGGGCATTTGATTGGATATTTGAGAAATTCGATCCGCTTGGGGAACTGGGAAAAAACCAGATGTAGCCAATGTAGGCGTTGCACCGAAAATCCCAAATCCCAAATCTAAAATCTAAAATCTAAAATCCAAAATCCAAATGAGGAGGAGCAAGCCGTGACCGTAGTAACTGATGTATTGAGGCAATCTGTGGTGGTATTTTCTCAGAATTACCTACCGATGAGCCGTGTCAACATCAAACGGGCGATCGTACTGTTGGTAACAGGCAAGGCTGAACCTCTGGATTTTAGCATCGGCAACGGGTGGCTGGTCCGATCGCCCAGCACCAGCATCCACGTACCCGAACAAATCCGCTTGACTTTTGGTAACAGGGAACGCCTGTGGAAAGTGCCCCCGGTCAATCGCCGGGAAGTTTTGCGCCGCGACGCTCATTCTTGCCAATACTGCGGTAGCAACCGGCATTTGACGCTGGATCACGTGATGCCTCGATCGAAGGGAGGCCCGCATAGTTGGGACAACGTGGTGACGGCTTGCGAACGGTGCAATTCTCGTAAGGGCGATCGAACTCCCGTAGAAGCCGGAATGTCTCTGCGAACTAAGCCGAAGGCTCCCATACACCCCACTGTTGCTTTTGCCGAACTGTTTTGGCACGAATACCAAATTGGGGAATAGGGAATGGGAAGAATTTTAGATTTTAGATTTTAGATTTTAGATTTTAAATTGATGCGTAATTCTCATCTAAAATCTGCCCTAACTCCCGATTCCCAATTCCCGATTACCAATTTTCAATTACCAATTTTAAACTTTCAATTCCAAATTTAGGGCTGTCAATATGCTGAAGTTGACTTACACTGAAACGGGCTTTAACCTCGAGCGTTTGGCTCAATCTCCCGAACAGTTAGTGGCGCTGCGAGTTGTGCTGGCTATGCGAGTTGGTCAAAGCATCAGCGTCGAACCGAGCACTGCGGCATTTTTGCTGCCCGCGAATTTGGCGGCGCTGTCTCTGTTGGAATCTGAGGCCCGGCGAGACGACAACGAGGCGATCGACCTTTGTGTTGCTGATGCTGACTTTGTAGAAGTGACTTTGCGCGGTACGTGGATTTCTAGCGCGTCTGAGGGAGCTGACGGCGTGTTTGCGACTGTGTTGGGCGATCGGGCGGAGCTCTTGCTGCTCAAACTCTGGCTCGAAACTCAGGCTGCTGCGGAGGTTGTCGGGGAAGTCGGCGATTAATATCGGATGTTAAACAACCAAGAGGGAACAAGCAAGAAGGAAATATTTTCGGCGCTGCATGATGGTGCTATAAATGGAGGTTAAACAGTCATGCAATGTCCTGAATGCTGTTCCCAACACATCCGTAAGAACGGTAATATCCGAGGTAAACACTCATCACATTTGTGTAGATTGCGACCGTCAGTTTATGAATGTTGAAACAGCCCTCCAAGCATATTCCGATGATATCAAAGCTCGGTAGTCTGAAAATTGCGAAAAGTTGATTCGCGGTATGAATAAACTTTTCGCTTGAAGTTACAAAACTCACTATACTTGACCCATAGCAATTGGGAAATCTTGAGTTTATACCTGCATTCAGCAACGCCAAATTAGGGCTTTTGGAGTGAAACCAATCGGTAAAGTATAATGGGACTTTAAAGCTTACTATAGAAAACATCACAAGCTAAGCAAACACAAAAAAATGTATGCCTCAAGGCAACAAACTCTTCCGTGAAGAAGCGCTCGATCGCCTTTCCTCACCCGAACAACTCGACAAACTAATGCGGGTAGTCAGCCCCCAAACTTGGTTGCCTTTGGTTTCGACGGGCTGTTTAATTGTTGGGGCTGGCGTTTGGAGTGTAGTTGGGCGCATTCCTCTCACCGTTACCGGTGCTGGCGTATTGATTCGTCCGCGTCATGTGGTACAATTTCAAGCGCCAAAGGAAGGTCAAATATTAAACATAAATGTTAAGGCGGGAGATAGAGTTAAGCAAGGGCAGGTACTCGCTACAATAGACCAGTCTCAACTTCAAAAAGAACTACAGTTACAGAAAGCCAAGTTAGCCCAACAGCAACAGCAGAATCAAAGTACCTTAACTCTGCAAAAGCAGCAGATAGCGCTACAATTGATAACGCTTCAGCAACAGCAGAAAGATTTAGAAGAAAGTTTGCGTCGCGAGTCTCTCGCACCAACGCTGCGAGAAGAAACCCTCAAAGCACTAGAGCAAAAACGCTTTCGTCTCGAAGAAAGTCTGCGCCGAGAGCAAGTTACGCCACTGCTGCGCCAACAAACTCTCACCGCACTTGCACAAAAGCGTAAAAGTCTGGAAGAAAGCGTGCGCCGAGAGCAAGTTACGCCAATGCTTCGCCAACAAACACTCGCAGCACTCGCAGAAAAACGCAAAAGTCTTCTGCAGCGAAAACAACAAATTAGCGCGTTGCTAAAAACTTTGCAACAGCGGGTAGAAACTCGTCGTAGTTTGTTTGAAGAAAAAATCGTCAGTCAGGATGTGCTGTTGCAGTCGGAACAGGAATTGTTGAACGCGCAGACGCAAGTGTCGGATATCGACACGCAACTTAAGGAACTTGATGTTCAGAAAACCAATACCGAACGGGAATATCTTCAAAATCTCAATAAAGTTGATGATATCAAGAATGCTATTAAAGAAATTGACGTTCAAGTTATCAATACAGAACGGGAATACCAGCAAAACTTAAATAGAATTGACGAATTTCAAACCAACTTACAAGAAATCCAAGTCCAAAAAACCAATGCCGAGCGCGAATACTTACAAGCTCAAAATAGAATTGACGAATTCCAAACCAAAATTAAGGAAATCGAAGCCCAAAAAGGCCAACTCGTTCAACAAGACGTAGAAAAATCCATTGACAAAACCAATCAAACTCAAGTAATAAAAGATACGATTTCTCAATTAGAAGTGCAATTAGCTCAGTCAAGTCAAGTTATCAGCAAACATGATGGGTATGTTTTAGAAACTAGCGTTATTCCGGGTCAAATTGTTGGGGCCAGCACCCGTTTGGGAATAATTGAAGCTGAAGATTCTAATGTCAAACTGGAAAGTCTTGTTTATTTGGCGGATAAAGATGGTAAACAAATTAAACAAGGTATGAATGTACAAGTTACGCCCAGCGTTGTCAAGCGCGAGCGCTACGGTGGTATTGTTGGGGTAGTAACCAAGGTTTCTCCTTTTCCGGTGACAACTCAGGAAATTGCCGCAATTGTTGGCAATGAAGAGTTAGCGAAAAGTCTGGCTGGTGAGAATGGTGCCAGAGTGCAAATTTTTGTTCAATTGCAAGAAGATGCAACTACAAAGAGTGGTTATAATTGGTCTTCATCCAAGGGGCCTGAGTTAAAACTTTCATCAGGTACTACTACATTAGTTCGGGTCAAAGTAGGAGAAGTGGCTCCGATTTCTTATATTATTCCTATGTTTCGCTCTTGGACTGGGGTTTATTGAAAATTAACAAAAGACAGCGATGATTTCGAGTATTCTGCGGCGACTTCTACCCCGTCGCGTTCGCACTCCCACGCTTTTGCAAATGGAGGCTGTAGAATGCGGTGCTGCTGCTTTGGGCATTATTCTAGGATATTACTCGCGCATTGTCCCGCTAGCGGAACTGCGGCGCGAGTGCGGCGTGTCGCGAGATGGTTCTAGTGCTTTTTATCTCGTCAAAGCAGCGCGGAACTATGGTTTAACTGCCAAAGGGTTTAAAGCGCAGTTGGAAAAACTGAAAACTATTGCCTCACCCTACATTGTATTTTGGAATTTTAACCACTTTGTGGTAGTAGAGGGGTTCGGGAAAAAGTGCGTTTATCTGAACGACCCGGCTACCGGACGGCGAAGGGTTTCCTTGGAAGAGTTCGATCGCGCTTACACAGGGGTTATCCTGGTAATGGAACCAGGCCCTTCTTTTCAAAAGGGCGGTAAAAAAAGAAACACTCTCGCTGCTTTAGTGTCGCGGTTGCGGAACTCTTGGGGTACCATCTTATTCTGCCTGTTCGCGGGGTTTTTGCTCACCGTTCCTCGCTTGGCAGTGTCTGCTTTTTCCCAAGTATTCGTGGATGAAATTTTGGTTTCCCAACGCCAAGATTGGATACAGCCTTTGGTGTTGGGAATGGTTCTCACGGCGGTACTCAGGGGTATTCTCGCTTCCCTGCGACTTACCTATTTGCGGAATTTGATGTTGAAGCTGTCGGTAACGATGTCGGGGCAGTTTGTCTGGCACATTTTGCGTTTGCCAGTCGGGTTTTACGCACAGCGGTTTGCGGGTGAAATTAGCAGTCGGGTGTCGCTGAATGACAAGGTTGCGGGGATACTTTCGGGTACTTTGGGTAAAACAATCATCGACACGGTGATGATGGTTTTTTACTTTTTAATTATGCTGCAGTACGATCGCCTCCTGACAGGAATAGCCCTGGTTTTTGCCTCGATTAATTTCTTCGCCCTACAGTTGATGTTGCGGACGCGGGTGGATGCGAATTTCAAGCTGGCGCAGGAGTATGGTAAGGTGAACGGGGTGGCGATCGCAGGCATTCAAACGATCGAAACACTGAAAGCTTCTGGTCTGGAGTCCGACTCGTTTGCCAAGTTCGCCGGCTACTATGCCAAAGCGCTGAACGCACAGCAGGATTTAGCTTTACAATCTCAAGTTTTGACAATCTTACCCACGCTGCTGTCGGCGCTGATGACAGCTTCTATATTAACAGTCGGCGGCTTGAAGGTGATGGACGGGACGCTGAGTGTGGGGATGCTGGTTGCTTACCAGAGTTTAATGGCTGGTTTTTTTGGGCCGATCGACAGTTTAATTAATTTTGGCAGTTTGTTGCAAGATTTGGAAGCGGATTTGAACCGACTCGACGATGTATTGCAAAATCCGGTTGATGCAGAAGTGGAGAGGGGGGGAGAAGGGGAAAAGGAAAAAAGGGGAACAACTTTTTCTCTTCACCAATCACCCATCACCTTTCGCTTACAAGGTTATGTGGAGTTGCAGAATATCACTTTTGGTTACAGTCGGGTGGAAAAGCCCTTGATTGAAAATTTTAGCTTGAGTTTGAAGCCCGGTCAACGAGTGGCGGTTGTGGGGACTAGCGGTTCTGGTAAGTCTACCATTGCTAAGCTAATTTGCGGTCTTTACCAACCTTGGTCGGGAGAGATTTTGTTTGATGGTAAACCCAGAAAACAGATTTCGCGTTCTGTTTTAACTTCTGCTTTGGCAATGGTGGAACAGGATATCTTTCTGTTTGGTGGAACTGTTCGGGAAAATCTCACTTTGTGGGATTCGACTGTACCGCCAGCGGATTTGGTAAAGGCTTGTCAGGATGCAGCGATTCACGAAACGATTCTCTCATTGCCGGGAGGATACGAGGCGAAGCTGATTGAAGGGGGAATGAATCTGAGTGGGGGACAGCGCCAGCGATTGGAAATTGCCCGGGCCATAGTGAGAAATCCGGCGGTGTTGGTGTTGGATGAGGCAACCAGTTCCCTGGATGCTCAAACTGAATTGATGATAGACCGAAATTTGCGACGGCGCGGTTGTTCTTGTGTTGTGATTGCCCACCGACTCAGTACGATTCGGGATTGCGATGAAATTATTGTACTGGAGCAGGGTTTGGTTGTACAGCGGGGAACTCACGAGCAGTTGTGGGCCCAAGGGGGCAGTTACGTGCGTTTGCTTAGCAGCGAAGGATGATTTTTAGAAGCCCGACTTTTTAGAGAAGTCGGGCTTCTAGGGATAGAGTCTTAAGTGGGGTTGCTGAATACAGGTATGAATTCCAGATTTTCCAATTGCTATAAGCCCGCTTGAAGGTGAGTTTTGTAACATCAAGTGAAAAGTTGAGCATTATTGATGTTAGCACCACCATTTAACTCCTGAGTACGAAGTGAAACACAGAGATAGCTGCTAAAAAATATGCAGTTTTATTCACTTTATGAGCCAGTCCTTGAGAAATTTTAATCAAAGGGTAAATAATGAAACCAATTGCCAATGCCTCTGCAATAGAGTAAGTAAGGGGCATAGTGAGAAGAATTAGAAATGCAGGAATTGCTTCTGCTGGATCTTTCCAATTAATGTTTTGCACGCTACTCATCATCAAAAAACCCACCATAATCAATGCAGGTGCTGTAGCAAAAGCAGGCACTGCTGCAAATAAGGGAGTAAATAACACAGAAAGCAGAAACAGGGCTGCTACTATCACAGATGTGAAACCACTCCGTCCCCCCTCAGATATGCCGGCGGCAGATTCCAGATAGGTCGCGGATGGAGAAGTCCCCATCAATGCCCCAAAGGTTGTGCCTGCAGCACCCGCCAACAAAGATTTAGTAGCGCGAGGCAATTCACCATTTTCGTTGATGTAACCAGCCTGTTGTCCCAAACCAGTAAGTGCGCCAATGGTGTCAAAAGAAGTTACAAATAATAAGGTAAGCGTGACAGAAACAAAGTTCCAGATTTGCTTGGGTGTAAGGTAACTCCAGCCTGTGAATGCCTGACCGATCAAGTCTTGCGGCCATTCAGGTAGGGCAATAATTTTTTCAGGAGAGGGAGCAATGCCTAGTATCCAACCTAACAGCGCTGTAGCGACAATACCCCATAATATCGCTCCTTTAACATGACGTGCTACCAAAGTAGCCGTCAGCAATAGACCGAAAGCTGAGAGTAAAGTAGCTGGTTGCTTGAAGGAGCCAATAGTTGTTAAGGTCGCTTTACTAGCAACAATAATACCTGCTCCGAGAGTGGGAGGTTCAGGAACACCTGAAAGACCAATGTAGGCGATGAACAAACCAATACCCGCTACCGTGGCGTGTTTGAGGGAAGCTGGAATCGCTTTAATAATTTGGACATGGATATTGCATAGAATCAACGAAGTGAAAATTAAGCTTGCGATGAGGACAGATGTTAGCGCCAACCGCCAGTTCATCTGCAAGTCCAACACAACTGAGAAAGCAAAAAAAGCATTTAGACCCATTGCGGGAGCGAGGGCAAAGGGGTAATTAGCTAATAGTCCCATGAGGACGGTTGCGATCGCCGAGGAAATGGCAGTGGTAGTCAGAAGCTGATTGAACAAATCACCAGGCTGATTGATAAATATAGCATTTGATAAGATTCTGGGATTCACGACCAAAATGTAAGCCATAGTCATAAACGTCGTGACACCTGCTAGAACCTCTGTTCGGTAAGTAGTACCATTATGTTTAAACCTAAAAAATTGAGGAACTGAGGTAGTTAAAATATATTTTGGCGTAAATAATTTCATAAAGTTCTTGGCAATATTCAATTTTTCGATTATTAGGACTTACAAATTGACATAGTGCAAAATATGCGTACTTATACAAAGCAAAAAAATTAAGGACTGGAGTTAAAAGCTAACTCCAGTCCTTTTTGGTAGTTCAGAGGGTGTTAGGTATTATGATGATGCCAGAATGAAGTAATGATATTCGCACCCTCTAAATTACTTAGCCTGTAACACCTGTTACTGTTCCGTTTACGCCTTGTAAAGTTCCCTCTGAAAAACCAGTCAAAGGACCGTTTATGTAACCCGCAGCGTCACCAACAATATCTCCTAGGAGTGCGATCGCAGATGATGTTGGGCGACTTTCGTTGCCAGGTTGTGTGACGGTATTACCGACATCGCCCAAAAGACCGCCACCTACCACTGCCATTAAATCTGTATCATCCAATTCTTCAATGAGGTTAGATTGGAAACCAGCGATTTCAATGTTAGACATAAATTCTCCTTCAAGTTTTGTTGTGTTTGTTTTGATTGCGATAGAGCATCCTTTACTGTTTGTAATTATTGCCTCATTACATCCTGCGTGAAATTTACCCATAGATATAAAAAAGTATCAATTTAAACAGTAATATTTATGTCTTTTGGCATAAATAGAGAACTCTTATTGCCGTGATACGGGGATTTTAGCCGGGTAATCTGGTATGTCGATTGTGGCGATCGCATGATTCGAGGAACCTCCTTCGCGTTTTGATACTTGGCACTCGCTGAGTGTCAGGAAACCAGGTTGCGCGATCGCTCAAAATTTTTCACCCCAAAGAGGGTTGAACAGCTAGCAACTTACTTCCTCAGTAAGACTTGCTAGCTGGTTTTGGTTTAGGTTGACCAAAAATTTCTTGATGGTACCCGCCACGTGATTTATCCGTGGAATCAATTCAAAATCTAAAATCTAAAATCCTCAAGCCCCCGAATTTATCCGTGGGGTCAATCCAAAATCCAAAATCCAAAATCTAAAATCTAAAATCGAATGACGACTTACCCAACTGACAGAGAAACAATAAAGTTGCGATCGCATAATAAACTTCTGCCTTCTGCCTTCTTCACTCCATTTGTCTCGCCACCAATTGTGCAAACAAACCCTCTTGCTGCACCAACTCCTCAAACGTCCCCACCTGCACCACCCGCCCCGCTTCAACAACATAAATCCTATCCGCATGGCGAATTGTACTCAATCGGTGGGCAATTACAATCCTCGTCGCCTTCAACTTATCCAAACTTTCAACCACAATCCCTTGCGTGCGGTTATCCAACGAACTCGTCGCCTCATCCATCACAATAATTTTCGGCTGATTCACCAGGGCCCTGGCAATCAACAACCGCTGCTTTTGCCCTCCCGAAAGATTGGTTCCCCCCTCACTAATCACCGTGTGCATCTTCATCGGCATTTGCTCAATATCCTCAGCAAAACCCGCCATCCGCGCCGCTTCCCAAGCTGTTTCGTGCGACACCAAGGCCCCGGCCGCGATATTATCGAAAATCGAACCACTACCAATGCGGCCGTTTTGCAGCACCACCCCCAACTGCCTTCGCACCGCCACCAAATCTAACTCCGCCAAATCTTTGCCATCGTAACAAACCCTTCCCGAATTCGGCGTTTCAAATCCCAACAACAACCGGACAATCGTTGACTTCCCACTTCCCGACGGCCCGACGATCGCCACAAATTCACCCGGTTGGGCACGCAGAGTGATATCATCGAGTACAGGCAATCCCTCATCCCGATAGCGAAAAGTCACCCCCTCCAAAGCCACCCCACTCTGCAACTGACCCGGATTTACTCTATGAAGTTCGTACTCCGGTTTCGTTTGCAAAATCGGTTTCGCTCTTTCCCACAGCGGCACAATTCCCAAAATATCAGTCACGGTACTGCTAATACTGCTTACAGCGCCGCTAAAAATCCCCAACGCCGAATTAAAAGCCAAAAACGTACCCGTCGTCAACCCGCTACCGTCATTAGCTTGCGCCATCTGAATCGACAGTACGCCAAACCAATACAAAACTGCGGAACTCACCAAGGACAGCGACTCGTTGAACACGCCCATTCTATCTTGAAGGCGTTGCAAAACAGCTTCCAACTTCATGCGATCGCCGTACTTTTGGGCCCAAGCTGCAAACGCCCTGTCTTCCGCGTGCGCCACCCGCAGCTTAGCCACCCCATTAATGAGTTGTACCACCAACCCGTTAATCTCGCCATCCAATTCTTGCAGCCGTCGAAAATTGCGGATTACCAAAAAATTAACCACAGAGGTGACTGCGGCTGTCAGCAAAGCTATCCCCACCCCCACCAACGCCAGTTGCCAACTGTAAACAAACATCAGCACCAAATTCAGCAAACCGAACACTCCACTCATCAAAGTGCGTAGCGTTCCCCCCGACAGTATCTTGCGAATTCGGTTCACCGACAAGGTGCGGTTGAGCAAGTCGCCGGAAGTGTATTCCCGAAAAAAAGCCGGACTCAATCCCAGGAGTTTATCCCATATCGCCATTTGCAACGAACTATCAACGCTGTTCTCGACTCGCAGCGCCACAATCCCTTGAGACATCCCAAACGCTGACCTTCCCAAACCCAGCGCCAACAATGCCAGCGCTAATTGCCATAATAAATTGCGATCGGCATCTGGAATCGCACTATCCACCAAAATTCCCGTCGCCTGCGGCACCACCATCCCCAGCAGGGTACCAATAATTCCCACCACCACAATGCTGGCGATTTCTTTTTCATAACCCTTGAAGCCAAACTCTAACAAGGGCAGCACATCATTAATAACACTAGGTAACGGTCGGTAAAACTGGTAAGCTTCCGGTGCCAAAGTCGCCGCCACCGTCTCATTCACCCTCGTCCGAGTTTGAGTTACTCCATCGAACAAAACGTAACCGCTACCAACAACTAATAAAGCCACCGGATGCCCTGCAATTGTGCAAGCTAAAGCCGGGCCGTATTCTCTTCGCCACCAGCCATCCTCCAACACCACCATCCGAATCCGAAATTGGGAGGAACGCGCTACAGCCTCCACCGAATCTTTGACAGATTTGAGTTCTGCCAACTGCGTCGGAGGACTAATCGTTATTCCCATCGCTTTTCCCACTGCACCCGCCGCAATTAACAAAGGAATTCCTTGCTGGAATGATACCGTTTCTTGCTGCGGTTTTACCACACCCGCTAACTTAGAAAGGGCTGAATTGACTGCGATTAGATTCAGTTCTTCTCTTTCTTGAATTTGACGAAAAGCCGCCTCTGTTTTCTGCAAATCCTGCCCGTTCAAATAATTGAATAAATCGGTATGTAAATCGGCTAAAATGTTTGGCAGTGAAGCTGCACTCCCGGAATTGATGAAGGATAATTCCTGCGAAGCGAACGCGGCTGTGTATTCCTGGCTGAATGTCTTCTTTAAACGGTTTACCCAACCATTCACTAACCCAATTGCCTTTTCTTCACCAACTGTTACCTGCGCGACCAAATCTGCTGTGTTAATTTGGTACAATTCTGTGGGTTCGATCGCCACTGCCAAAAGCCCCCATTCTTCCCCCAGCACTGCACCAAATAAAGCTTCGCCCGCACCCACATCGAACAAATATTGGCGATCGCCACTAACCAAACTATCCTTGACTTTAGTCGCAAACAATGCTACGGTACCAGTCTTGATAATCCAGATACTTTGTCGATCGTCGAGCAACAGCGGTTCATTTCCTTTGAGGCAGTAAAGGATATCCATTCGAGAAAGATTTACATTTTTACATTATAGAGCGATCGTAGTAGTATCAAAAAAGATAAGTCGGCAGTAATAGAGTTGAAAAAAAGGCGTTGCAGAATGGTGCTATGAATTGAGGTCAAACTTTCAAATTCTGGGATGTCCCCATTCCTCAATGATTCATCGCGCTATTGAGCAGCGCCATATTTTCTTGATTTTCCACTCGCCCACTCTTCCATCTCCCCTCTGCCATAACAGACAATTTATATGCGTAGCCGAGCAGCAAATCGCTCATTTTATGGTGTATAAATTATGTTGAAGTAAATGCCGTTATCTTGCAGATTGTCGCCCTTATCGCTAATCCTCACCAAAGGAAAAGCGTAATCTACGCGCAAATTCACCCGCTGTATCGGTTCCCAGATTACCCCCAAACCCAGACCTGCTAAAAATGTCTGATTGGTTAATTTATTAGGATTGTTCGCAACGTTCCATACAGTGCCCGCATCCAAAAATGGAGCTAATTGTAGTTTGGGATTTCCCGAAGCATCGCGCTGCAAAGTAATCCGATCCTCGATGGAAACTCTGAGGCCGTTATCGCCAGAACGGACATTTTGGCGGTAGCCGCGCAAAGATTGCCCGCCGCCAATTACAAATTGCTGGGAAGGCAACAAACTATTAGCTGACAACTGCAAGTCTGCCTGCAAAATTAATAAATGTTTGTCATTCAATCGCTGTACTCGCTGCACTTGACCCAGCCAACTCAAAAATTGTCCGTCGGGATCGGAACCTTCGTTTTGAGTAGCATCAAACAAGCTAGTACCGATCGTAAATTGCGATCGCACGGCCCAAGCGCCCTGCGGGTCGCGCCGAATGTAGTCCTGTCCCAGCTTAATTGTGCTCGTAGTGCTGACACCATTGGAGTCCGGGCCGATACCAAAAGCATACGGGTCGCCAGCGAGAAAAGTTCTGCCTGTCTGATAAGTAAAACCGGCAGACAAGGCAAATTCTTCGATCGGGGTTCTCCGCAGCGGCTGGCGGTAACTAACTTCAAATAAATGCGATTTTCCCGAAATATCAAAACTGTCAAAAGGTTCTTGTACTATACTGTTGCGGTTCGGTGCAGCCCTCAATTGCAAAGTGCCGTTCATCGCATTTAGCGGGATGCGGTAGCTGAAATCAAACACGTCTGAATCGCCGAGCGATCGGTAATAAGCCGCTGCCAGTTCGTCGCCATTTCCTGTTATATTGCGGTGGCGCAGACTAACTCCCAATCTTTCGGAACCGACACTCGGAGGCGAGTAATTGTCAAAGCTGAAAGTAGGTTGAAAGGGATTAGCTTCCGAGACTCGGACGATCAGAATGCTCTCGCCTTCACTATCCCCAGCCCGCAGACTGGCTTCTACATTGTCAAATAAAGGATCGACTCGCAGCAGCCGGAGTTGGTCTTCTAATGAAGCTGTGCTTAAAGGCATTCCGGCACCGAGTCGAATCCGGCTGCGGATGTAACTTGGATGCAATCTTTTAGTTCCTTCTACCTCAATTCTGGCTAGCTTGCCTTCGATAACTTGAATTTGGACTACCCCTGCGGTGATAGTTTGGGGCGGCAAGACTGCTCTCGAAGTGATGTAGCCACGATTGAGGTAAATTTCGGTAATTTTGTCGGCGATTTGTTTGAGCTGTTCTAGGGTGGCAGAACTGCCCTCTAACGGCTTGACTAAGGCATTTATTTCGTCTTGGCTTAAAATTGTGCTGCCAACTACTTGAATTTTTTGCACCTGAATTACTGCATTAGGCAGAGTTGGGGGAACTGGCGACGGGGGTCTCGGCGCTACTGTTGGCGGTACTTGGGGAGGTTCTGGCGAAGGCTGGGGGGCCGGTTGCAGAAATCGATCGCGATTTGGATCTGGCTGAGTCGGCGGCGAGGGTAACAGCGGATCTGGTACTCGATCGCGGTTTAAGTCGGGCGGGAGGTTTCCCGGTGGCGTCTGCGGGTTCTGGGCTAAAAAATTACTACAATCTAGCGGGTTCTGACATTGGGTATCGGTGTCAACCAGATTATTTGGTTCGGGCATTTTGCCCGCACCACAAGCAGTTTCATCGATTGTGGAACAGCCTTCTTGGCTGTTCTCGGCGGGGTTCGACGGTGTTTCTGGTTCAGGGTTGGTCTCGATCCAATCGGGGAGTTGATTTAAATTTGTGGCAGTTTCATTTTGCTTGATTTCCAGTTTTTGCAGTGCTAATACTTCGTTGCCCGGATCTGCTGAGTTGTCAGCGGCGACGGGCAACTGAGAAATATCGGAAGTTTGGGATATAGCTTTATTGGCATAAAAGCAAGCGATCGGGAACCCTGTCAGAAGTGAAATCGCCAACCGAAATATTGCAATATTTGCACTCGGGCGCATAATTAATATTTTGTCTAAAATAAGTTGGTATGCTGCTTGACTCTGCCAGTTTATCATTTAGTATTGAGCGCAATTTAACAATAACAATTTCCCCAGTCGAGTCCTCAAGAGGCAAGCGAGGCGGAACTGCTTGCGAGCACAAAAATTTTAATTTATTGAGGACGATCGACCAAAAAACCCGGAACAGGCAAAAATCATCTGTAGCGCTGTCAAATACCGCAATCGAAACCGGGTTTTTGGTACTTGCTCCAGAAGTCATACCATTTTAGATTTTTGATTTTTGATTTGGCAATGACTTATGGCGATCGGGGTTTGGGGCACGGGGCTACGGTTGCATTCTTTTTTGAAACTGGTGTCGAATTATTTTCTTGTGATAGGTGTTAACTCACTGGTGATTAAGGGTTCTTGGGCGATTTTGCCAAGTTCGACTGAGTTCAACACTTCTAACCACTTGAGCGCTAAACTGGCATCGCTGGGAGACTCTATACGCAATTGAGCTAGAGTTGCCAGGTACTCGTACCAGAGACCTTGTTGGGCGAATATGCTGAGTTTGGCGCGGCTGTCGGGCGATCGATCCAACTCTATTTTCACGGTTGGGGCGAGTGCAGTGCGGTTGATCCACCCGGAAACGAGAACATCATCTGTAGAGTTTTTTGGGTTGCATTTGATAGTAAAGTACCATTGATAGTTTTTGCCCACTTCCAGGGCTGGCGAGTTGCCGTCAGAGCCGAGGCTGACGCTAACGATACCTGCACGGCTAGTTACCATCCGAAAACTTTTTTTGTATAGTGTTTTGTCCCTTTCGTCTGCTAACTCAAACTGAACTGTTTTGTCGAGGGCTACGGGAAGGTAGTAAAAAAATGTCGGTGTTGCTGATATGGTTTGCCCCATAGTTGATTGGGGAATCAAGGCAGTTAAAGCAGTTGTGGCCGTGGGGCATTCTAAGCCGCGGGTTCCTCCCCCTTCCCGCCTTCCAGGTACTCCGTCCTCCGGCGGTTGAAAGTTATTCCATGCGGCTCTCAATTGCTGGCTGTTCGGTCTGTTTCCGCTTGGTTCAGGGGGTTGAACTGTTTGCCAGTGGAGAGGTAGCTGCGGTCGTGAGGGGCGCTGGACGCTGTTTGCGGGGCTGTTGAGAGCCTCTGCTGGTATTAAGAAACTACCGGCGGCAACTGCCTCTAAAGACAGAATTAAGGAAAAGGCACCGATGTTTAGAGCAGACTTCCAAGCCATGACCAACCTGCCTTCTGATGAACCTAAAAACTTTGTCGCACGATTTTATTTTACCCAAGGTTTTGGGGAATCCAGCAATCTGTTGTACTTAATTTATATCTTTAGGCAGATACGATTAGTTTGGCCGTTTTGATCGACATGGACTTCGCGGTCGCGTTTTTCAGTGGTAGCTTAGTGGTTATACTTAGTTGCATTCAGGGCCGCAAGTTAGGTTGAGCTTGTTAAACCCAACTTTGACCCAGACAAATATTCCGGGTTTTTTAGGTCTGACAAGAGGCTACAACGAGTCTTTTCTTAAAAATACCCGGTTGATGCGGCAGCCCTGGATATCAGGAACCTCGGCAATTTTGCTTGTGAACCTCAAGCGCTCGGCTACAACTTACATATCAGGTTTTCTGTACAATAGCGGCAAGAAATTTAACATGAATCTCGATTCACCTGTTCTCTCGGACAAACAACCTTCGGGGCTGCGGATGGTAAGACCCATCGGAGTCTTGGCACTGCACGGCATTGCTTTTTTAGGAAATAGATTGTTCGCTGTCGATCGCGCCGAAGGGCTGCTATTGGAGATCGATCGAGAAAGTGACAACACTACTGTTTTGAATCCTTATCAAACGGCTAAGTTTGCCGGCGCAACCGGGCTGGCTATTTCGGAAGATACTCTCTGGTTTGCGCGGGATGAGGATATCTCTTGCTGTCGGGGCGCAATTCGGGACGGGGCGATAACTGAACTCAAGCCGGAACATTTTGTTTCGCTTTCTTATCCTGCTGACGGGATTGCTGTGTGGAAATCTACGCTTTATGTGACTTGCCAAAGATTAAACTCGATTCTGGTTTTTGACCTGAAAACTGGTCGCGAAATTACTCGGTTTTACGCTCCGGGTATTGGGGTAGAAAATATCACAGTCCGGGATGAGGAAATTTGGGTTTGCGATAAGACTGAGCAAACTGTTTACTGTTTGGAACGGGGAACTGGGGAGATTAAATTTAGCGTTTTGACTCCCTTTGAATCGCCTTCTGGTTTGGCTTTTCACAAGGACGTGGAAACTGGGGAGGAGGTTCTGTACGTGGCTTATGCCGGGGATGAACTTTACATCCGGGACGATCCGAATTCAGAAGATCCTTTTCAGTTGACGAAGCGCGATCGCACTTTTATTCAGCCTTTGTCTTTTCACTACAATGAAGCCGAGCGCTACGCTCTGTCAAACGGTTTTTTGATGGAAATGTCTTATGCGGAGGAACTGTCTCCTCTCGATGAGGTAGAAATCGAAAATTTAGAGTGGCGGATTGCTTTGCCTTCGGAAACTCACCGGCAAAAGGTAAGGAGTGTTACGCCGATCGGAATGCCTTTTACTGAGGAAATTCAGGAAGGGGAACGGGTGGCGGTGTTTAAGTTCGATCGGCTACACCCTGGGGAACGCCGAATTTTTGGCTGGAAGGCTTTGTTAGAAGTTCGATCGATTAAGTATCACTTGTCGCCTCGGGATGTCGAAAAGATTCCCAAGCTGTCGCCGGAGTTTGCCGCTAAGTATTTGGTGGATAATGATAATTTGGCGATGGATACGGAGATCGTGCGATCGGCTGCTGTGGCTGCCATTGGCTCGGAAACTAATATTCTGAGGCAGTTACTGAGCATTCGCAATTTTGTTTACGACCAACTTTCTTACGGGATTAGGCCTCACATTGACACTCCCGATATTGTACTGCGCCGCGGCATCGGTTCTTGCGGCGAGTACGTGGGGTTGTTGTTGGCTTTGGCAAGGTTGAACCGGATTGCTTGCCGCACGATCGGGCGCTACAAGTGTCCGGCTTTTGCTGATAGAAAAGGGGTGTCGCTGGAGCCTGATTTCAATCACGTTTGGCTGGAATTTTACATTCCGGGTTTTGGCTGGGTGCCGATGGAATCTAATCCTGATGATATTCAAGACAGAGGCCCTTATCCTTTGCGATTTTTTATGGGTTTGGCTTGGTATCACGTAGAAATTGGCAAGGGAATTCGGTTTCAAAGTCTCACCAGCGGGGGTCTTCCTTTAAATAAGGAGGAGGTTTCCGTGGGGAGTCTGGCAATTAATCATGTGAGGTTTACAATTTTGGAAGATTTGCCAGCAGTTTGAATCGAGTTCTAACAGTTAACAGTTAACCGTCAACATTCAACTGTTAATTGTTAACATTTTTCATCTAAAATCAAAAGTAGAAAATGTAAAATCAGAGGAAGAGGGGTTGTGGAATTTTCGATTGCTAATTTTCTCGTTTTAGTGGCCTTTGTACTGCTGCTGACGGTGACTGGCGGGGTCGCTTATTTGACTGCGGCTGAGTGGCGCGATCGCAGGCGGTTAGATAAGGCTAAACGGAAAAAACAGTAGCTGTTTGCTGTTGACAAATTGCAATTTTTATGATAAAGAATAAGGCGACCCAACCAGGTCGCCTTATTTTTTGATTTGAGGTATACCAGAAGGAAGAAGGAAAAAGGAAGAAGCAACAATCGCAATGGTTTCAGCAATTTAAAATTTCCCGATCGACTTGGCGGTTGCTATACAGCATATTCCAGGTTTATGGAGTGTAGGGACACGGCGCTGTGCCGTGTCCCTACGGGAATCGAACGATAGGCGGGTGTACTTCATAAACGTAGAATCTGCTGTATTTTCACCCCAGGTAAAAGCAAGTTGGGTAACATAAACGTTGTAGGTTTGTAGTGAGAACTTGACTCCTATAGCAATCCTAAATCATTTGCATAATTATTGTAGGGGCAATCCCCCCGTGGTTGCCCGATAGATAGGGGGTAGGCAAAGAAAGGTACTACCCCTACAAATTTATCTGAATCATTTAGGATTGCTAAGTAGAACGGCGTAAATATTTGTAGTTGGAATGAGGCAGGAGGCAGCTATGCTGAAGGCAGGAGGGAAGAGGGTTTCAGCCTCATTTATTTTTCTTAACACAGTTGTGTTTTTTCCCACAGACTTACTTATAGTAGTTTTATGAGGACTCAAGTCGTCACTACAAAACAATTGATTTGATTGCAGCGGTTCGATCGCACATACAGCGTATTCCAGGTCGAACGAGTAGGGACACGGCACGGCGCCGTGTCCCTACAGGGATCGAAGGATAGGCGACTGTACTTCACGAACGGGGAATCTGCTGTAAGATGATTCACGGGCGAGACGCCCGCGCCACAATAAACACAGAGGAAAAAGGGGATTCTAGAGTTGGTATTTTAAGTCCACTGTCTGAAAAATGTATTTTCTTGCCAAGCGGCGGCGGTGCGTTTTTCAAGTGCTGCCATTTCTGTTGTGTTCAGGGGTTTGAATGCTTGGGCGACGTTGAAGTTTTCTTCTAATTGCTTTACTGAGTCGGCGGCGATGACACAGCAGTGCACGCCGGGAAGTGAAAGCGTGTAGCCCATTGCTTGGTGCATTCCATCTAAAACACCGTTCTGAAATAATTTGCCGTAAGCTGGTATTTTCATGGCTATGACGCCAATGTTTTTGGCTTTGGCAATTGGTAAAGCGCTGGTAACAAAGGAGCGCGGATGGTGTTTTTCGGCGGCGTTGAGGCAGATTAATGTTGTGTCGAAAGGATAGCGCTGTAAGCCTGCGGCAATGATGGCTGGTTCGTGGTGTCCGGTGATGCCGGAAAAACGAATTATTTTTTGCTGTTTGGCTTCTTCGATCGCCTTTATTGCTCCTTTGGCACTGAAAATTTGGTCTAATTCTGTTTGGAATGAGACGTGGTGGAGTTGCCACAAGTCTAGCCGATCGGTTTTCAATCTTTTGAGCGATTGCTCTAAGTCTCTCCACGCGCCATCTCTGTCTCTGGCGGCGGTTTTTGTGGCTAAGAATAGGCGATCTCGATATTTTGGCAAAACTTTGCCTAAGTTTTCTTCGCTGGGCCCGTAGTCGGCTGCCGTGTCAAAATAACGAATGCCTAGTTCGATCGCGCGTTCAATTTGCGCCACCGCTTCTGCTTCTCTTCCCTGCTGCGACAGCGGTGTTTGTCCGGCCCCCCCCAAACCGAAAATCGGCACTTTCACGCCGGTGTTGCCTAACAGTCGTTCTGGCATTTTTACTGTGGCGGCCGCCTGGTTGTTGGGTGCGGCTGCGATTTCCCGATCCTGCTGTTCGAGTGCCTTAGCACCTGCAATGCTGCTGGCAACAGCTATACTGCTCAATATAAAATTGCGGCGAGTCTTTTTGCCGGTCATGGTTTCCGTCTCCTCAGAATATTTGAGTTGAGATTAACCAGAAAGTTAAATGAAGTCATCAGTCATTAGTCATTAGTCATTGGTTATTGGTTATTTGTCCTAAGCTGTCGCGCATTTAAATTGTATATTCTCTGCGGGCGTCCCGCCCACCCCAAAAGAATTTGATTTGTTTTTACAGACAATTTAAATGCCGCAACAGCTTATGTTTCTTGTTAGTTGTTCGTTCTAATAACCAATAACCAGTAACCCATGCCCTATGCCCCATGCCCTAT
Organism: Microcoleus sp. F10-B2; assembly: GCF_036704965.1. Lineage (NCBI taxonomy): Bacteria > Bacillati > Cyanobacteriota > Cyanophyceae > Oscillatoriales > Microcoleaceae > Microcoleus > Microcoleus sp. F10-B2. Next base: position 70,208 of record NZ_JAUBTB010000035.1, read on the forward strand.
GCCCTATGCCCATGCCCTATGCCCTTGTCAATTATCCATGCGCGAATCAGTTCGTTTATCTGTTCTGGTACTTCGTCGTGGGGACAGTGACCGGCTTTAATAAAGTGTTCTGTCAACTGCGGATAGTGTTTGCGAAATTTAGCGCTTCTTTCTGTAGAATTCATCCACGGATCGCCTTCTCCCCACAGCATTAGCAACCTGCAGTTTAATTGACTCAGCAATACGTCGATTTTTTCGCCTTGGGGTGTTCGGAATACGGAAGCGAATACTTTGGGGGCACCGGGATCGCAGGAGGGAAGGTATATTTCTTCTACTAATTGGTCTGTGACGGCGCTTTGGTCGAGATATACTTTTTCTAGGGTTTTCCGAATTGTCGATCGCTGGCGCACGTACTGGAACAGCAGAAAACTTGCCCAATCTTGCTGAAATAAGGTTTTAACTACCGCAGATATGGCTTTTTGCAAGGGCGGGGCTTCAGGTGCGGGCTGCGGTTCGCTGAACGGGCCGGCGCTGTTGATTAATATGAGTCCGGCGGCTGATTCGGGACGCCCGGCGGCTACACACAAGGCGGCGTAGCCTCCGAGGGAGTTGCCGGCTAGTACGGCGGGCCGGCGGATGATGTTGGTGATAAAGTCGTGGAGTTGGTCGCGCCAGAGGTCGCCGCTGTACTGCAATTCGGGTTTTGCCGATCGCCCAAATCCCAAAAGGTCGATCGCCCACACTTCAAAGTCTTTGCTCAGGCCGCTGATATTTTTGCGCCAGTGGTCTGTGGAAGCGCCAAAACCGTGAATTAACAGCAGGGGAGGGCGTTCTGGATGCCGATCGCCGGATCGAACGTAGTATACTGAATGCCCCCGCCACAGCCAGTAAGTGCCTGCGATGGGGGCTGTGGAGATGGCTGGAGTTGTTTGCATAATGTAAAGAAATAATTATTTACTTTAACTATTGTATCGCGACGTTCAGATTTATAAAGTGTTGCAAACGCGCGGGGTTCGGCTAGCCAAGGATTCGTCAATGTGAGCGAGTTGGGATCTGGCGATCTCCCGCACTCAGAATTAATAAGTTTTGTAACGAATATTGATTTTGTGAGGGTCGCAGCAATGGGAGATGTTATGCCCGATCGCATTTGGGAAAGATATCGGGTTTTCGCTGCAACACACCTAGGTATGATAATTTTGCTGTGCGCTGGCAACAGCAAGTTGTGGGGCAATCGGCGCAAACCAGGGGCTGCGAGGCCAGATCCCCGTTGGCTAGGGTCCAGGGATCGACTTTTTTATAGATATTTCCAAGCTTTTCAAGGTGGGGATCGTTTGGTACAGAACAGTTGACGGCTTCGGGGAGGCAGCTAGCCGTTTGGTTGCCAGTTGGCAAAAGCCGACATCAAACATCAGGCCGCAGGCAGCAGTTATAAGTAAAATTACTGATGCTTCTCGACAGAAGTTTCTGAGAATCGCAGAATATTTTGTGACGTGCTTTGCTGTTCTTAACTGCTTGGATACTCTAAGATAGAAATAGAGCTGCGCCGCTCAATTAATTAGCATTTTGAATACTAGGGAGCCAACTATGCAGGGTGTGAACTTTATCCACCTGAAAGTTAGGGAGTTTTCTGAGTGATTGCTATTTCAGCCCGTCCGGTCGGACGCAATTGGATTACGATTAGCTTCGCTTCTACCCTATACCTTTGTCCTATTTTGGATCTGCTCCTAGCAGAGCTTCCGGATCGCTGGCAAGCGGAATTGCGGTTGGGGCTTCAAGAAGCTTTGGTAAATGCTGCTAAGCATGGAAACAAGTTAGACCCCGCTAAAACTGTTGGAGTCCGTTTTTCGATCGTCCAAAACCAATATTGGTGGGTGATATCGGATGAAGGTTCTGGCTTTAATGCCCCTTGCAGTTGCAACCTTTATACCGATGATTGCGACAGTCTCTTAGCAGAGGATGTTGCAGATGACTCTGCACTCCCCCATGTTGAACAAGAATGTGGTAGGGGTTTGTTTATTCTTTACCAAATATTCGATCGCGTAGAGTGGAATTCTGAAGGTACAGAGTTACGGCTGTGCAAAGAAATTCCCAGTCGGTCCCGGCTGCCTCGCTTGCGCTAGCACCGATATTTGGCAGCAGTTTTCACCTCAGCTAGACCTGCAAATTTTTTCGTTTCCGGGCCCAACCTTGGACTGAGAATTTGAAAGACCTGGCTATTGATAGCTGATTGTAATGCAAAATGTGAGTTTTGAGTTCAAAAAGTATAAATCTTTTGATCTCACAATCGCGCTGCTCGATCGAGCGGCGCGATTGTCTAAATTTTGAGCTACTAATCAAGTCCCAACTAAAGACTCAACGCTCAAAATTATTTGCCGTATTATTTGCCGTGGGTGGGACAGGGAGGAGCCGATATCGATCGATCCAGCCATCCTGCTGCTTGGTTTAAGCGCGGGAGAGCTTCTTCGGGCTGTTTTTTGAGCAAAAAGACCAAAGCGGCGGCAGCTTGCTCGCAGGCCCGCGCGGAACGGTTGGCCTTGAGGCGGTGCCAATCTTTTTCGTGGATGGCGAGGCGCGCGGCTAGAGCTTGGGCTAGTTCTACCGTGCTCAGCTCGTTGAGGTTGACAGTTTGGGTTGTTTGTGTAGTTTCAAGCATAGGTGGTAAGGAAGAAGGAAGAAGGAAGAAGGAAGAAGGAAGAAGGAAAATACGATAAAATCAATGGTTTCAGCAATTAAAAACGTTTTAAATGCCGATAAAGTTGCTATACTTATGTCTATTTGGCTAGAGTTCGTTAATTGAGAAAATATACTGCATATAATAACAACTTAATTGGAAATCGGTTTTTTTTATTATTATTGTCAGGTTTGCAGATCGAAATGCCTCAACAGCCGTCAGAGTTAAATCCGGAAGAGCAAGAAAGCGAGTTTGTTCAAGCGATCGCAGCAGTGGAGCGATCGCTCGCGGCAGTCAAAGAACGGTACACTCAAATTCAGGTCGATCGACAGCGCCAAGTCGAACTCGGCCATCGTCGCGAAGAAATCCGCCAGTCGGGGCGCCGAAATCCATTGCCGCAACTCAAAAAAGAATTGCGGGAAATAGAGCAAGAATTGGAAACTATCGAGTTGAATTTAGAAAGCAGCCTGTTTTCTTGGGGAAGCATAAAACAACCTTTTTGGCAAGCAGTTCGCTTTGGAGGACTCGGCATTTTGATCGGTTGGATTTTGAAATCCTATGCAGGTTGAAGGATGTTGGGAGTTCGGATTTTTGATTTTTTTATTTACCGCAGAGGGCGCAGAGGACGCAGAGGAAGAGAAAAGAGTCGGACTTAAGTACCAAATAGTTTGCTAAACTTATCCACAGTTAATTACCGAGACGAGGTTTAACCATGTTTGCCGTCAAACGAGCGCTCAAATTGAATAATAGGGAAGCGACTTTGATGGCAAAACACGCAGGATTTCGGCGCGTGGTATTTAACATGGGGTTAAGCTTGCGGACTCAAATGTACAGTGACGGGAAACTTACAGACTCAAAGGTACTCAACGAAGTTAAAAAAGTTCTTACTAACTACGTCAAGAAACAGCCTGAATTTGCTTGGATGAACCAGTTGTCCAGTCGAGTTTACCAAAACGCTTTGATTGACTTGAAAGATGCGTTTAGTAGATATCGTTCGGGTTCTTCAGGTCATCCAAAATTTGCCAGTCGCCGAGACGGGCAATCATTTACAGTGGATTCGTCTAACGGAAAAGTGTGGCTTTGTGCTGGCAACACCATCAAAATTCCCACACTCGGAACGTTTCCACTGCACGAACCCCTGGAATGTAGTTTTGTTACCCAAACTTTTACTTTGGCAAAAGAAGGGAGTCACTGGTTCGTCTCTTTCTGCGTTGATGCTGAACGTTTGCCAGTTCAACAAATACAAAGTTCTGTGGGAATTGATGTAGGTATTAATTCTTTTGCTACCCTGTCAAACCAAGAAGTGTTTGATGCGCCAAAACCGTTAAAACAAGCGAAAACCAAGCTGGCACGGTTGCAGCGCCTGGCGTCAAGACAAGTAAAAGGCTCAAACAACCAGGGCAAAACTTACAACAAGATCCGGAGGCTTCACGCACGGATAGCCTGCATTCGCAAAGACTTCCTTCACAAGTTGACGACTTATTTGGCTAAAACTTTCAAGCGAATTAAGATTGAAGACTTGAACGTTAGAGGCTTGCTGGCAAATCACAAATTAGCTGGGGCAATATCCGACTTAGGGTTTTACGAGTTCAAGCGGCAGTTAGAGTATAAGTGCAAAATGTATGGGGCGAACTTGGTGCTGGTAGAAAGATGGTTTCCCAGTTCTAAGATTTGCTCGAATTGCGGGCATAAAAAGGATATGCCTTTGCAAGTGAGGACTTACGATTGTCCTGCTTGCGGCCTGTCGATAGACCGCGATCTCAATGCCAGTTTAAATATTTGGTAGTGCCCTGAAGGAAAGGATCAAGAGAATTAAACTGAATTCAAAGAAAGTAGGCGTTTAGAGTTGTAAATTAGC